>SKJA01000169.1 GCA_007116105.1 Candidatus Izemoplasma sp. | reverse complement strand
GGTCATTGCTTAATGGCCATTGACCGCGCCCTAAAAGCACAAGGGGTCGAAAAAGTAGCCATTGATTTAGAAGCACATACGGTTGAAGTTGGTGAAACGGATAAATCGGTAACCGAAATTCAAGCGATTATTGAAACAGCGGGTTATCCTGCGACCGCACTGTAAGGTCATGGTACTTATTTGGGAGATTTAACATCTCCCTTTTTTTTTGCCCAAAAGCCAAGCAATCATTCAATCTCTTAACACATTCTTAACGTTAATGGCGCTTTCTTGATATCATTTTTACACCAGTACATATTAAAATGTGCTTAAGGAGGACTAGTCATGATTAAATCTCCACATGTCTTTGTGTTTATCATGTTTGCGTTAGCCACTCTGATTGGGTTCTTGCTTGATCTCATCGGTGTTCAAGAGGCAAACCTCATTATGGTGTATATTCTAGCAGTCATCATCATTGCTATTTATACACACAGCTATCGCGTTATGATTTACAGCCCGTTTGTTGTTGTGGCTCTGTTCAACTTTTTCTTTACGGAGCCACGGTATACCTTTTCAACCGAAGACAATCAGTATCCTTTCACATTCGCCATGATGTTTTTAATTACCATCATTAGCACGTCGATGACCATTCGATTTAAGAACCAAATAGAGTTGAATGAGCTTTTAGTAGAAGAGAAACAAGCGATTCAACTGCGCGCTCACACCGAGCAACTGAGAGCAACCATTCTCAAAAGCATCTCACACGATGTGAGAACACCGCTTATGAGCATCAGTGGAACACTTGAGACCGCACTCATCAACAAAAAGCTCTCAGATAGTACACGGGACACACTTTTATCTGGTGCGTACGAGGATTCCTTATGGATGATTCGTATGATTGAGAACATTTTAGCTGTAACAAAAATCCAAGATGAGCGACTCACGATAAATGCAGACATCGAGAGTGTCGATGACATCGTTGTTGACGTCATCAGACGCTTTGACAAGCATCGAAAAAACCGCCATGTGTTGACGGAAATCCCTGAGCGTGTCCTCATGGTCCGAGGCGATCCAAACTTAATTGTCCAAGTCCTAATGAACTTATTAGAAAATGCTGTCAAGCATGCTAAAGAAGGCGGTGACATCGTGTTATCCGTGAAAGCAGAAGCCGATGAGGTTGTGTTTTCTGTAGAAGATGACGGACCTGGCGTCTCGTCTCTTGATTTACCACACATGTTTGAGCTTTTTTACACAGGGCATGGCGATGGTAGCCGTGGCCTAGGTCTAGGCCTGGCCATTTGTAAAAGCATTTTGGAAGCACATGACTCTCAGTTAACCTATAGTACCAGTCGCTTTCAAGGCGCAAAGTTCACCTTTAAACTCGCACTCATTGAGGAGGCCGCAAATGAATGAAAAGATTCTCGTCATTGAAGACGATTCTTCGATTCATAATTTACTGGACATCACACTGACCCATCACGATTATGACGTCCTAAAATCGAAAACACTCAAAGAAGGCGTGGCACTGTTTACGTTGCATCGTCCCGCGCTTGTACTCCTCGATTTGGGCCTTCCCGATGGCGATGGATTAGATTTTATTCAAATGGTCAGAACCATTGATGCCACACCGATTGTGGTGATCTCTGCACGTGGACAAGATAAAAGCAAGATTCAGGCCCTTGATATGGGTGCAGACGATTATTTAACCAAGCCTTTTAGTACGGGAGAGTTGTTGGCCCGCATTCGAGTGAGCTTACGTCATCAACAGCGCATGTCCAATCTAACCGAGGAATCAATACTTAAGGTTAAGGAGTTAGAAATTGACATAGAAAAGCATATCGTCAAAGTTCAAGATGAACTCATCAAGCTTACACCCATTGAGTTTAAACTGTTAACACATTTAGCACGTCATGCAGGTAAAGTTTTAGTCCACCGAGAACTCATCAAGGAAGTCTGGGGTGAATTTTATCAAGAGAATCATTCTTTACGTGTTTTCATGGCAAACTTAAGAAGAAAAATCGAACGCGATCCATCGAATCCCCAATACATTCTCACAGAGATAGGAATCGGGTATAAAATGTCAGACGAATAGGAGTTTTGCTTATGCTAACTCAATATGAGAAATTAAAGCAAAGAGCCATTAAATTATTACAAGAGAAAGATTTTAATACGAGCTACAAAGTCTTAAAAGAATGCCTTCAACAAGATTTTGAGCGCTCAGACACATACAATCTTATCGGTTGTTATTACGAATGTATCGGCCAGCGTCCAAAAGCGATGAAGTTTTATCGAGTCGCGTATTACATGGATCAAACGTATCAGCCAGCAATCAAGAACTTAGAGAGATTAGGCAACATACATAGTTCTAAAAGTCGCAAGATGAGTGTAGGAGAGTAACATTATGAGACCAAAGCAGAGAGTCATCATCGTTGGTGCAGGTGATCTTGGAAAGTCTATGGCTGAAAAACTCAGTCATTTAAACAACGAAGTGACACTTATAGACCAAGACGAACAAAAGCTATCCTCTGTGTCAACCAATTTTGGCGGCAACGTTGTGCTTGGTGACGCAGCCAGTAGTGAGGTGCTTAAAGAAATTAACCTTGGCGAATGTGATCTGTTTATTTCGGCCACTGAATGTGACAAGACGAATCTTTATCTGGCCTTGCTTGCTAAAAAGTACTATCGGATTCCAAAAATCTACATTCGGCTTTACGACAAAAACAAGTCGAAAGTTCTTGAAGGAGAGAGCATCACCATCGTTTGTCCAGCAGAACTTTCTGTAAAACAACTAGAAGAAACGTTACTCCGGGAGGTATGACACACATGAAAATCATCCTTTTAGATGGCCAAAGAAAAGTGGGCTATCTCTTAAGTGCGTTCATCAAAAGCCGTCATAAAATTGTTGTCATTAATAAAGACTTGAATTTTTGTAAGCACCTTTCAAGATTATACCCGCAAACCATCATTATTCACGGTGATGGAACTGATGAATCTGTTTTACAGAGTGCCCAAATCGATGACTTCGATTTGTCCGTTCATTTATCGTGGGACGATAAGGACAACTTGTTGTCGGCCATGTTATTAAAAAAAGCTCACAACGTTAAACGGACAGTAAGTCTAGTAAACGAGCACGAAAATGAGGAGGTGTTTCTTGCGCTTGGTGTCGATGCCACGATTGACACAGCAAAATCCTTGGCAAACATTATTGAGCAACAAGCATTTGTTGAGCATTTGCGCTCGTATTCACCGATTGAAAATGGAGGGGTTGTCATCGTAAATGTTACCATCCCATCAAAAGCCAGCGCCATAGGCGTAAAGATTGTCGACCTCCCCTTACCAAAAGAAACCATCGTTTCGGCTATTTTCCGACATGAAAAACCTTTAATCCCGCATGGTGACACCGTCATCGAAGAAGGTGATCACGTCATTGTGACAACCTTAGAGAAATCCCAAGCTAAGTTGGTCAAGGTATTATGCTCATGAATGGCGCCCGATTTACAGACTACCGGAGAATCGCGTACACGATGGGTTTAACATTTATGGTCGTAGGATGGGCATACTTTTTCCCATTGATCATGACACTCTTAGAACGTGACACACCGCTACAATCATTTCTCATTCCATTTGTCTTGACTCAAAGCGTTGGCCTACTGTTGTATCGTTTAAACTCAGATAAAAGTGCCCTTCAACTAAATCGTATAGACAGCGCTGTCAGTGTTGTCTTTGCTTGGGCCTTAACCATGGCCATCAGTACCATACCATTTCTAATCTTAACAGAATTAACCTTTCTTCAAGCACTTTTTGAAAGTGTCAGTGGGTGGACAACCACGGGGCTTTCTATGTTGGATGTTTCACAGTATCCTAACAGTCTACTCTTATTCAGAAGTCTTATGCAGTTTTTAGGGGGCTTTGGTTTAATTGCTATTATGATGCTCTCTGTGATTGGTGTAGGGACGTATTCTGGTCTTTATCAAGTCGAAGGTCATGATGCCGTTTTGCCGAGTGTTAAGAAAACATCACGAATGCTGTTTTCATTTTATCTAGGATTTACGGTGGTCGGGATTGTGGCTTACGTTATCGTTGGGATGCCTTTATTTGATGCGATTAATCACACCATGTCTGCCATCTCAACGGGAGGGTTTTCGGTTCAAAATGATAGTATTGGCCACTACCAAAGTCTTGGCATAGAAATTGTTACAATTGTGTTGATGTTGCTTGGTGGAACCAACTTCGCACTCTATATTTTGGTTCTGAATGGTAAGTTTAAAGCAATCTTAAAATTGAACGATGCACGTTTTTTCGTGGTGCTTCTAATTGTGTTTATCCCCTTTATGATGATGTTAATTCTTACCTTTTCATATGCCCATCTAAACGACCCGATACGCGTTGCAATCTTTGAAGTCGTCTCAGCCTTGAGTACAACGGGGTACTCGATCAGTGATTACTCATTTTATGCTGCTCCTATCATTGTTTTGTTTATCGTAATCATGCTCATTGGTGGTCAATCCGGGTCTACGAGTGGTGGTATCAAGATGACGCGCATCTCTTTAATGCTTAGAAATTTTTGGTTTAGTGTTCGTCGGGTTTTTGATTCAGAGCGCCGCGTCACAGACCACGTTGTGTATGTGCCAACAGGAAGCAAGAGAATCCACAAAGAGGACATGATTAACGTGTATAATTTTGCTTTCATCTACATGTTGGTGTTATTTTTTGGGACCCTTATTTTGACATTAGAGGGCTTCACGTTACAGCAGTCACTCTTTGAGTTCGCCTCTACGATTGGTACGGTAGGATTATCAGTAGGTTTGCTTTCAAGCGAACTGTCAGCACTTAGTTACGTGACGATGATTTTTGGCATGTTTCTTGGGCGATTAGAATTCATGATTGTCTTCATAGTGATTTTTAAGATTATCAAAGACGCCATACAAGGCATTAAGGGAACGGTTCAAGCACGCAAATAAAAAACTCATGGACTAGTTGCTTTTAAAAATGGCTTTTGCTATAATGATTAAGCGTTTTAGCAATGTGGTGGGGTAGCGAAGTGGTTAAACGCGGTAGACTGTAAATCTACTCCTTAGGGTTCGGCGGTTCGAATCCGTCCCCCACCACCACCCTAGGGGTGTGGTGTCAATGG
>SKJA01000183.1 GCA_007116105.1 Candidatus Izemoplasma sp. | reverse complement strand
TCAAATTGTAAAAGAGGCTCGGGAATACGAATGGAAACAATGGCCGTGAGACCTTCACGAATGTCTGCGCCTTCAAGTTTCTTTTGACGGTCTTTGAGTTGACCGAAGCGTAAGGCGTACTCGTTGAATAATCGTGTGAGCGCGGTTTTAAAGCCTGTTTCATGAGTGCCCCCATCACGTGTGCGAACGTTGTTGACAAACGATAAAATTTGATCGCTATACGCGGTGGTAAATTGAAGTGCAACTTCAACTTCAATGGTGTCTTGAACGCCTTCGAAAAAGAGGGTATCATGGACTGCTTTTTTATTTTTGTGCAAATCCTCGATGTAGCTGAGAATGCCTTCGTCAAACATAAATGATTCTTTTTGCTTTGAGCGTTCATCTTTTAGATTGATGCGCAAACCCCGAATGAGGTAGGCACTTTCTTTAAGACGCTCTTGGATCGTTTGATAGTTGTATACGGTGGTTGAAAAAATGGCAGGGTTCGGTTTAAAATGAACCTTCGTCCCACTGCGCTTGCCTGGGCCTAAGATTTCAAGGGCCGAGACTTTCTCACCACCCTCTTCAAAGCGCATGCGATAGCGGGTTTGATCGCGGGTGACAGTGACTTCCAAGAACTCACTTAACGCATTCACAACGCTGGCACCCACGCCATGAAGACCGCCAGAGACTTTATAAGCCCCACTCTGACCGAATTTTCCTCCAGCATGAAGCTTTGTGTAGATGACTTGTAACGCCGATTGACCATTCTTATGGGTTTCGGTAGGAACGCCACGACCAAAATCCTCCACTTCAATGGAGTTGTCTTCTTTGATGGTGACATGTATTTCTTGTCCGAAGCCAGCTAAGACTTCATCGATGGCATTGTCTACGATTTCCCATACAAGATGGTGGAGTCCACGGGCATCGGTTGAACCAATGTACATCGCTGGTCGTTTTCGAACCGCTTCGAGTTCTTCGAGTATTTGAATATTTTGTGCACCATAATGCTCTAGCGGCTGATTTCCCATATACTCACGTCCTTTTCACTTCCTATTATTATATCAAAAACAGCCTCTCTTTTATAGTGAGAAAACAATTTTGTTGTGCTATAATGATGAAAATCATAGAAAGGATGATGTCCTTGGAATATTTACTCTTGTTTGTGGGCTATTTAATCGGTTCAATTCCTAACTCCGTCATCTTAGGAAAGCTCTTAAAAGGCGTTGACGTTCGGCAACATGGCAGTAAAAACCCGGGCGCTACGAACACGATCCGAGTGTTGGGTAAGCCCATTGGATTGACCGTCTTTGTGCTCGACGTGCTCAAAGGGGGCATCTTAATCTTACTGATCCGTTTAGGGGTCTTTGGCAGTGCCGATGCATTGTTACCAACCTTGCTGTATGGACTTTCCGCGGTTTTAGGCCACATTTACCCTGTCTTCTTGAAGTTTAAAGGAGGCAAAGCGGTTGCCACAGGTGTGGGCGTGTTTCTCTTTTATGCACCACTGATTGGCATTGTTGGTTTATTGGCCTTTGTGTTGACGGTCAAGTTGACAGGCTACATATCGATGGGGTCGACCATGGGCGGTGTGTCCGTCGTCGTCTTCGCACTGCTTGTGTTTTTCTTGGGTCCACAAGAGGACAGTCTTTGGCGCTTTTGGTTTGGTTTAAGAGGGGACTTATGGTTACCCTTTGCGGCCGTCTTTGGTGTTGGACTGATCATTTATCGCCATCGCGGCAATTACGCCCGCATCAAAGCGGGTAAGGAACCGAGAACCTCTTGGTTGTATAAAAAAAACGCTTAGGCGTTTTTTTTTATGGCTGGCTAGACTCCAAAGATTCCAGCGTGATGGCACGTGGGGGATGGATGGAGGCGTTGAACCGCGTCTGTGTTTGCGCATAGTAGCGCATCGCTTCAACAAGTAGCTCATGTAAGGTTTGAGGATGGGTTGTGGCATCGTAAGATGACAGGAGATAATAGTCTCTCGTGTAGAGGTAGTTGTTCACGGCAATGTCATACCATGCCTCATCGTCAACATCGGTAAGACGTGAAGCATACTGAGGGTTGAAATCGATGAGTCGGTGCAGTCGATACCCTGGCACACGCAGCGTGACGACCGTATTGTCAAAGGGAAGGATGGCATACAGACTTGCTTCACTGATGTCTTGGTCGGGCAAAAGGGATTGTCTTGTCCCTCCAAGATTATGGAATGCAAAATCCACTTCATAAGTATGTAACATTAGCGTCGCAACATAGCGGGCCAGTTCGGAGCGGGCGTGAAAACGATCGCTGACCAAAAGGGTCTCAAAGGCCTCAGCATGTTCGGCTTTAAAACTTTCAATCATGAACTCTGTGCTTTCATCCGTCAGCCATAGTCGGGCTTCATTGTCCTGGTTGAGTAGCCATGGTTCAAAGGCGATGACTTCCCCTTCTTCAATCGTGAGGCGTAAGTAGCCCACTGCAGACCCATTCCCACCCGCTTGCATGATTGGAATCCCTTGCATGGTCTTCACTGTTTCGCGGTGAGTGTGTCCGTTAAATATGGCGTCTACCTTCGCATCGCCCTCGAACTGAGCGACTGCTTCATTAAAGTCATCATCGGCACCGTGAATGACCACCAACACCACATCCACCGCTTCCACCGTTCTTAAGTGTTGCGTGAGTTGATGCGTAATGGCCACAGGTTCTAAAAACGCATAGTCGGCGATGTGCTCGCTTAAAATGGTACTTTCAAGGCCGTAGCCCATCAAACCGATGATGCCAATTTTGAGACCTTGCCTGTTTAAAATGGTGTAGGGCTGTACGCCTTCGGGGAGCGTGGTGGTTCCTTTGTAGACGACATTGGCGCCTAGGAGTGGATGTTGAGCTTGGATGTCGTGTTGCCCTGTATAATACATCGTTTTGGCATCTAAACCCCAATCAAACTCATGATTGCCAAGCGTGGCGGCAGACACCCCAATATGATTAAGCCATTGAAGCGTTAAAAGACCTTGGTTGACGTTGGATAAATAAGACCCTTGTAGCATGTCACCACCGGTGAGAATGATGGGGTCATGGTGGGTGTGTTGCGTGCTTAAAAAAGCCGCGATCGCAGACGCGCCCATTTGATTCTCACTTGGCTCCATGGCGCCATGAAAATCATTGAGATAAAAGATATCCAGTTCAACAATCGTGGGTTCGGGATTTGTTTGACACCCACTCAATAAAATCAATAGAGCGAGCAATAAAACGATACGTTTTGACATGATTCACCTCGTGGTTTCTCGCAATAGAAAAAAAACACCTTGCGGTGTTTATTTCGCGTTTTGCATAGATTGCATGACTTGACGCACCTGTTTTTCAGATGGTTTTCTACCCATTTGCGTCATCATCGCCCGCACCATATTTTCATTGATTGGTGGGTTGAGTTTTAAATAACGCTTAAAATACCACTGTGACAAGAAAAAGCCTGCAATTAAGCCTACAATTAAGGCTGCTAGAATCGATAAAACAGTGCCTAATGTTCCCATAAACTTCACCTCTTTACGATTATTAAGTATACGTTAGTTTTCAAAAAATAACAAGAATGAAAAAGCTAAAAATTAGAATGTTTTTAAATAAGCCGTTATTTCCTTGTAGCACCTTTACAAAGGGTCTTTGAAGGCTTAAAATAAAGACATCTCAGGGATAGGAGGAATGACTAATGCCAAGAAGAATTACAGAAGAATGTATCGCAAGCGGATCTTGCGTTCCTGAATGTCCAGTTGATTGCATCAGCGA
Organism: Candidatus Izemoplasma sp.; assembly: GCA_007116105.1. Lineage (GTDB taxonomy): Bacteria > Bacillota_I > Bacilli_A > Izemoplasmatales > Izemoplasmataceae > CSBR16-87. The sequence goes on along the minus strand of SKJA01000183.1, from coordinate 1,475 downwards.
AGGCGAAGAGATTTACGTCATCGATGAGGATGTTTGCATCGACTGTGGTGCATGCGAAGTTGTATGCCCAGTGGACGCAATCATTGAAGTTTAATTTAACATCGTCAACACCGCGCTTGCGCGGTGTTTTTTTTTATACAAAGGTAAATGGATCGTGTTCGTGTTGACTGAGAACAATCGGGACATCCAAACCAAAGTTACGCAACTCTTCACGCAATGCGTCTTTAAAGTGATGTTCTGCGTAATGACCAATGTCCAGCGCCGATAACCCAAGTTGTAACATGTCTTGCGCTTGATGATAACTGATGTCGCCGGTTAAGTATAGGTCAACCTCAGCTTTTTTGGCCGCAAACATGTGGGACGCTCCACTTCCACCGCTGATGGCAATGGTCTGCACACTTTTCGCTTGATGTTTAGGATGCAAAATCAAGCGCGCTGTGCTGACATCGAGTCGCGCTTTAATAAACGATATCGCTTCTTCTAGCGGTTTTGCTTTTGTCCATGAACCTACTCGGCCAATGCCGTAATCGTCGGTGGTGTACTCAAGCACACTTAACTTAGTTAACTCTAGCTTCGTGGCTAACACGTGGTTCATGCCTTGATGACCTAAATCGTAGTTTGTGTGAGAGACATACAGATTAAGGTCATGTTTAAGCAGTTGCTCCAGAACTTGTCCGCGGTAAGAATCGGTGAGAATGTTACGCAGAGGTTTAAAAATAAAGGGGTGATGTGAGACGATGTAATTGCAACCGTGCTCGATCGCTTCGGCCACCACCTCTTTGGTGACATCCAAACAAATCAGGATGCCCTTGATGGGGGCGTTGACTGAACCCACTTGCAAGCCTACATTGTCCCAATCATAGGCGAGATCTTGAGGGTAATGGGTGTTAAAGAATGCTTTTAGTACATGTCCATTCATCTAAGATTTCCTCCAGTATCCGTGCTTTTTGCATGAGGGGATGGGTGCTATGATCGCCTGGAATTTGGGTGAGAATGCGCTTTAAATAAAGGGCTTCTTCTTTTAGTGCTTGATGATAAAGGGGAGGCTTTTGTTGGAGTAACACTGGTCCCCAAAGACGTTCGCGTTCGTTGAGCGTTTGGTGTCCGGGAGTGAACACAAGGATGGTGTATGTTTGTCCTTGTTCTTCTAAAAACTGTTCATCGGCAATTTTAAGTGAAAACCGGTTTGTAAGATCACGTACCACCGCGACTTGATGTGTCGGCTGGACGATGATTTTTTTTAATGCTTGAAGATCTTTATGCTCAAACATGTTCGCAATGGTACCGCCCCCCATGCCTGCGATGACCAACGTGTCAACGGCTGGGGTGAGAGGGTCTAACCCATCGGCTAAGATAAGTTCTATGCTGTCTTGAAAACCGCTTTGCGCAACGTTAAGTCGGGCGGTTGATAGTGGTCCTGGTTTGTTGTCAGTAGCTAAGACGCGGTGGGCTTTCTTTTGTTGGATGGCTTGAAT
>SKJA01000005.1 GCA_007116105.1 Candidatus Izemoplasma sp. | reverse complement strand
CGTTACGCATAAAAAAGTTCCTCCAAATGTTAGGCCCGTATGGGTCCCATATTTATGTGGTGGTGCGTGATGCTAGATGGGTGTCGATTGCCTTAGACGTTGGCCTTGATTTGCTCATAGACCTCGTCGTTTAAGGTGCGGATGAAGGCGAGTAACATCGCTTTCACCGCGGCGTAATCGTCGGTGTGAATCATTGAGGTGTTGGAATGAATGTAGCGCGCGGGCATGCCGATGGTGGCCACACAGACGCCGTCGCCGTGTAGTTGGGCGCGGGCTGCGTCCGTTCCGCCTTTCGATTGATAGAATTGATGGGCAATGTCATGTTCTTTTGCCAACGCTAAAATCCGTTGTTTCATGCCTTGATGCATGAGGGCGTTGGGGTCATAAAAACGGACTAAGAAGCCCTTGCCTAAATGACCACTGACCTCATCCCCACCGAAGACATCCGCACAAGGGGAGGCGTCGACGGCAATGAAGATGTCGGGATTGACCATCCCAACGGCGGTGGCTGCTCCGCGTAAACCGACTTCTTCTTGGACGGTGGCGCCTAAGTAGAGTTCACACGACAGTGGTTCTTGATGCAACTCTTCTAACAGATCCAGCGCCATACCGGCACCAAAGCGGTTGTCCCAAGCTTTTGAAAAGATCTTTTTGCCGTCTTTACTGACGGTGTATTGGTTTTCACTGATGACTTGTTGACCAATCTTGACACCCAACGCTTTGGCGTGTTCTTCGTTGTCGGCGCCAATGTCGAGTAACAAGTCTTCAAACTTCATGACTTTCGTATCCGGGGCATCCCCACGGGTTAAATGAGGAGGTTTAGAGGCGGTCACACCAGGAATGATGTCGCCTTCATCGGTGTGGATGTTCATGCGTTGGGATAAAAACACGTTGCCCATCATCCCACCGAGTGAAGTCATTTTAATGAGGCCTTCTTTGGTGATGCCTACCACCATGCCGCCGACTTCATCCATGTGACCAGCAATCATGAGTTTGACGCCTCCGCCTTTGTTCAAACGCGCAAAGATGGAGCCTAACTTGTCTTGGTGGATGTCTTCGGTGTAGCGAAGCATCGTTTTGCGCATGTAGTCTCGAACAGGTTTTTCAAAACTGGGTGCGCCTGGTAAATTCACAAGATCTTGATACAGTGTTTTCATGTTAGTGCCTCCGAGCTTTAAGATAGTAGATTGGACCGGTTTTTGAAAAACGTTCTTCAAACTCGGTCATGATGTTTGGACGGTCGGTTTGGTGTAAATCATGACTCTCTTCCATTAGGGTCCATCCTTCACTTAAAAAGGTGTCCCGGCTGTAAAAAAAGAGATCATGGTTGTCGGTTTTCATCTCCACATGCCCTTCGTCGTTTAAGAGTGCCGCATATTGCGATAAAAAACTCGGATGGGTGAGACGTCGTTTTTCATGACGGGCTTTGGGCCAGGGGTCAGAAAAGTTTAAGTAAATGGTTTGAAGACTGTTTTGATCGAAAAAGCGGCTTAAGTATTGTGCATCCGCACGCACCCACAAGAGATTGGGTAAGGGCTGTTTGATGGTTTTGTTTAGACCTTTGACAATCGCACTGTCAAAGAGCTCAAATCCAAAAAAATCGTGTTCGGGGTGCGTCTGTGCTTTGGTGTAAATAAAGCGGCCTTTGCCTGAGCCAATTTCGACTTCAAGTGGGTGGTTACGTGCAAAATAGGCTGTTAGATTTTCGCTTTCGTCTCGTTCATAAGTGCGAATGAGGGTGGGATGTTGGCTGATTTTTTCTTTGGCGGTTTTATCAAATCGTAAACGCATGTTAACCTCGCGTGAGTCGGTAGATGGCTTCCATGTAAATGGCCGTCCCTAAAAAGAGGTCTTCTAAGAATAGATGCTCATCCGCTTGGTGCGCCACATCTTTGCGACCTGGCATCATCATCCCAAACGCGACGCCTTTATCAAGAGCACGAGCGTACGTTCCTCCACCGATCGTAAAGGGTTGTGATTGCACGTCTTGGGTGTAGTCTTGGTAGACCTCAAGCAAGGTTTTCACCAACGGATCGTTGGGGTCTGTGTAATGCGGCGGCATGTTGTTTTTGAAATGGTAACTAAGACCATATTTTTTCGCTTTTTTGGTGATTTTTTCTTCGCTGTCTTTAAACGCATACGTGCGTGGATAACGAATGTTTAGACCAATCAGCACTTGTTCTTTATTGTAGCGAAAAATCCCGGCATTCAAGGTGAGATGCTTGGTTTCTTCATCATAGAGTTCAAGACCGAGCTTTTCAGCGTAAGGGTCAAAGGCCAGTTTTTCTTGGATGAACTTTAGATAAGGGTTGTCCAGGTGTTCATTGAGAAACTGCGCCAAAATGAACCCGGCGTTGACGCCTAAATGAGGGGTCATTGCGTGGGCGTTTTTACCATAGACTTTGTATTTATTGCCTTTGACATCGCCTGCAAAACCGTGATAAGAAAGGAACTGCTTAAAGGGTTCTTCAAGGTCAACCGCTAAAATACATTCGGCATAATCTGGGACCACGTTGTAGCGTTCACCACAATAAAACTCGATCAACGCGTCGTCTTGAAAGCTGCCTTCCAAATCGAAAGAATAAAGCCCTTTTTCCCCGTAAATGAGTGGGAAAGAGGCGTCAGGCGCAAAGCCAAACGTCGGCATCTCTTCGACTTTAAAATACTCATGGATGCCTCTCCAAGCGGTTTCTTCATCGGTGCCTAAAATAAGCCGGACCCGTTTATCAAAGGTCACGCCCAGTTCTTTTAAAAACAACAACGCCATGTAGGCTGCCATGGTGGGTCCTTTGTCGTCCATGGCGCCACGCGCAAAGAGTTTGTCGTCTTTCACGACCGGGTCAAAGGGGTCGTGGCTCCAACCATCGCCTGGTGGCACCACGTCGAGATGACACAAGATGCCTAAGAGTTCCTCGCCCTCGCCAATCTCAATGTGTCCAGCGTACCCTTCGATGTTTTTGGTCACAAACCCATCGTCGTGGGCGAGTTTCAAAAACCAACGAAGCGCCGCATCAATGGGTTCACCAAAGGGCGTTGCACTGTTGGGGTCAAAATGGTCCAGCATTGAGGGGAAGCGTAAGAGTGCTTTTGTCCGCTCAAGAATGCGTTCCTTATGTTCGTTGACATAACTTAAAAAATCCATGATGGTCACCTCTTTATCGGCCTTAGTCTATCACTTTTGACCGCTTTAAGCAAGCGGACTGAGTGAGGAAAAAACCACGCTTAAGGCGTGGTGATTTCAAGTAAGGCGTAGTCTTTCTTTCCGCGTTTTAAAATGATCACACGATCGCTTAAACAATGTTCTAAAGTCAGCGGTGTGTCTTCGTTAAATCCTTTTTCTCCATTGACACTGATGGCGTTTTGTTTGATTAAAGTCCGGGCTTGGGTTTTGGAGCTGGCAAGTTCCGCTTGAATCAACGCCTCTAACAGTGGGGTGTTGGGTGTAATCTGTGTTGATTTGACGCCTTCAAAAGCCATCTTAAGCGCTGGACCATCCAACGTATCAAAACGGTTGTCAAACAACGCTTGGGTGATCATGATGGCTTGATCAAGTCCGGCACTGCCGTGGACGAGTTGGGTGATTTCTGAAGCCAACGCTTTTTGGGCGTGTCTTAGATGGGGACTTTCTTGCATTGCTTGGTGGAGGGCTTGAATCGCGTCGTGAGAAGCAAAACTAAACTGCCATAAGTGTTTGAGTGCCTCTTCATCGGGAAGGTTCACCCAGTATTGGTAAAACGCGTATGGACTGGTGAGTTTAGGGTCAAGCCACACCGCGCCACCGGCGGTTTTCCCGAATTTTGAGCCATCGCTTTTGGTCACTAAAGGAAAAACCATGGCGTAGGCTTTGGTGTCATGACCGTGTTTTTTGCGGATTAAGTCAAGTCCTGCGGTGATGTTTCCCCATTGGTCTTGACCGCCAATTTGTAAGGTACACCCATGGCGCTCATAGAGCGTTAAAAAGTCGATGGATTGAATGATTTGATAGGTGAACTCAGTAAAACTTATGCCTGAGTCGAGACGGCTTTTGACTGAGTCTTTCGCGAGCATGTGGTTGAGGTTAAAGTATTTACCATAGTCTCTTAAAAAGGGGATGAGACTGATGTCTTTGAGCCAGTCGTAATTGTTGACCACGTGAGCGTTGGGTAAAATGGTTCTCACTTGGGCTGCCAGTTTATCCGCATTACGAAGCGTTTCTTCTAACGTCAGGAGGTTACGCTCTTTCGATTTCCCTGAGGGGTCACCGATTAAGCCTGTGCCGCCACCGACCACTAAGATTGGTTGATGCCCTGCATCAACTAAGCGTTTAGCCATCAAATAGGTGGCCAAATGCCCCACATGCAGACTCTCTCCTGTGGGGTCGACACCCAGATAAAAGGTGATCGTCTCGGTGTCGAGTTTTTCGAGCAATGCCTCATCGGAGACATCGTAGATTAGGTTACGGATGCGTAAGTCTTCACTGATGCGCATAGTGGTTCATTCCTTTCTAAATAAAAGGCCCTCGCTAACGAAGGCCTTCATGCGTGGTTATAATTCGCGGGTGGATTGGCGAACCACGATGTCATGGTCTAAGATCACTTCGGGTTCAGAGATGGGTTCTTGGTTCATCAGTTTCGTCAAAAGACGCATCCCAACGGCGCCAATGTCGTAGATGGGAACGTCGACACAGGTCAATTGTGGGCGAGCTAAAATGGCGTATTTGGTGTTTTGGAAACCAGCCACAGAGATGTCTTCTGGAATTTTCACATGATTCGCGCGGGCTACGTTCATGAACGACACCGCAATGGAATCACGGACGCCGATGAGGCCATCCACTTTATGGTTTTTGAAGTATTCGTTAAAATGTTCGGTGTTGATTGACACGCGCCCAGAGGTGCGCATGATTTTTGGGGTTAAACCCGCTTCTTCGATGGCGCGTAAATAGCCGGATTCTTTGAGGTCATTGACCATATATTTACGGACGGTAGAAACCATGAAGATGTTTTTACGACCTTCGTCGATGAGACGTTTGGTAATCTCATAGCCGGCTTTTTCATAATCGATCGAAACAGAAGGAATGTCGTCGTGATCTGGATACATGGTGTTGGTTAAGACCACGGGGATGCTGTATTCTTCTTTGACTTTTTGTAAGAAACGATATTGTTCAGGGGTGACCTCATCGTTCAAATACAAAATACCGTCCACTTGTGCGGCGACGATTTCTTTTAAGATGTCTTCTTCACTGATGTCTTCAGAGTCAAGAATGTAAAGCAAGATTTGATACTTGTACACACGCGCAATGTCCGCAATCCCATTCATCATCTCGGCGATTGAAGCACGAGACATGTCTGGCACAATGACCGCCACAGTGGTCGATTTACGACTGGCGAGTCCTTTTGCAAAAGCGTT
>SKJA01000115.1 GCA_007116105.1 Candidatus Izemoplasma sp. | reverse complement strand
GCAAGTTTGCCTTGGCGGTTGTTGGCGACCATCATCAAATGGCCCATCAGCATCCTCATTTTGTGGGGCATTGCGCCTCGCTTAAGCGTCATCCTTTATCCAGAAGCACACTAAAAAAGGTCGTAGCGTCCACGCTACGACCTTTTGTTTTGTCTTAAAACTTAACGATTTTGACTTCGCCTGGACCGAGATGTAAATCCAGCCAGAAAAACTCACTAAACTGTGTGAACACCCGAGGGGGTTCATGGGTGGAAAACAACAAGGACCCTTCAAGCTGTTCGTTTTGACTGCTGTGACGCAATTCGTGGATGGAGGGTCTAAGACGGACTTCATGGTAGGGGTTAAGGTTCCCCAGCACCATCAAGACGTTGTCTTTTTTCTTGCGCTTACTGAGCACATACCCAAAACCCACAAACAAGGCATGATCATCGTAAATCGGCACAAACGCATCGGCGTTGGTGATGGCCTTGATGACCTCTTGTCGTAAGGGCGTTAAGAAGTGTAAAATGTTAGGAATCTCCTCACGACGAGGATGCATGTAATGCAGTTGGTAGCGATCAAACAAGGCGAGTTTGCCATAGAACGGATCGTCTTTGGGTAAGCGGGTTAAATCCTCTTCGGTCGCATCGAGCCCGATGTTCATCGGTTGTGGTTCATAAAACTCCATCCCCGCATTGATGAAGGGCACGCCGTTGGGCATAAAATGGTTTAAGACGGTGAGCGTTTTCGCCAGTGTCTCGCCGCCATCACGGGAGACCACACGAGGGGTGTCGTGGGTTTCCGCACCTGCAAAGACCGGCGCTGCGAGTGTGCGGGATTGTTCATAAAAACGACGGGCTTTGCCTTCCCAAATTCTAGGCTGCATCATGAAGCCGTTGGAGATGATGATGTTATAGCCCGCATCGCGTGCGGCTTGCGCGTATTTAGGGTTGAGTTCTTCGGCAATAAAGGCAAACTCCGGATCAATTGCCCGGGCTTTGTCTAAAATCAGTTTAACCAACGCATGCGGCAAAGCATGACCCATGTCAATGCGCGCCCCATCAATGCCGAAGGTGGTCTGATAATAAGGGATGATGTCACTTAAGGTTTCCCACAGCGGCATGTTCGGCTTAGCGCCAGGGTAAAGGTTTGATTTGATGGTGTCAAACAAAATATATGGCGGATGATCTTGATGTTTTAAGAAGGGTTTAGCTTCGATGGGATGATCGAGGTACATTCTAAAGAAGGTGATGTCGGTCCAAGGGGGTTGAGGGTCATTGATGTGATCGCTAAACGCAGGCGCAATCTTTAAGTTGAACGTCTTCTCAATGGCGCTTGAAAGATCGTCTGCGTCTTTGATGGCGTCCCAACGTTTAGGGTCCAATGTTTTCGGATCATGAGAAAACAGCGCCAGGTGATTGAGCACCTCAGGAGCCTCATACATCAAAGGAAAATCTTCTACCCGTGGCTGGGTGACGGGTGGAATGCCTTCCACCGCAGGAATCTTATAGTCTTGAAACCGGTCCGCATGAATCCAATAGAACCAATCTGGATGTTCTTTGATGAGGTCGTTTTCGACGGCGTTGGTGCGCGGGATGATGTCAATCATGACACGGATCCCTAAGACGTGTGCCGCTTCAACGAGTGCTTGAAATTGCTCGTTCAAGCTCAAGCCATCTTCACACAAAGGATCGCTTAAATTGGGGTCGAGCGCAAAAAAGCTTGCGACACCATAAGGGGAACCTAAATCACCCTTTTTGTCTTTTAAGGAAAACTTTGTGATGGGCAAAAGATACAGCGTATCAATGCCCATGTACTGAAGATGTGGCAGTAAAGCGATCATTTTCAAAAACGTGCCGGTTTCTTTCAGCCCGTGAATGTTCGCATCACTCAGTTGACCGTCACGGTCATGATCCCAAGCGCTCGAGGTTCTTAAGAGTGACGAGTAAATCGTCGCCTCTTTCAACCAATCTCCAGGCAAAGCCCCTTTGGCTCGTTTGGGCGGAGTGTTGAGGGCCAAAGACTTGGTGTAATCCAACGAGGCTTTGGCATGGGTTAAAAAGACTTCTTGGAGTAAAGCAGGGTAAAAATCGTAAGGATTAACCAACCATTCCCCACTGGGGGTCTGTTTGGCTTCAGGGCCTTGATACGCAAACCGAACCCATTGTGAGGGTAAGGTGTAGTTTTGTGGATAAGGCGCATGTTTGCTTTTTAAGTGTTGATAAAGCTTCTGTAATGTGGGTGTGTTCATAGGCACCTCCTTAGGCCTTATTATAAAGCCTTTTAAGAAAAAAGAAACACCCTAAAGAAAACAAGTAAACGCTTACCGAACCCCCCTTTAACTTTAATAAATGGCTTAAATTTGGTATAATTGAGGCGCGAGGAGGAAAACATGAAAAAACCTGTAGTCTTAATCATTATGGACGGTCTTGCCTTAACGCAACCCAGCGAAGGCAACGCGGTCACCTTAGCACAAACACCAAACCTCGATCGATTAAAAGCCACCTATCCCTATCAAACACTCAGAGCCGATGGGTTAAACGTCGGATTGCCTGAAGGGCAAATGGGAAACTCAGAAGTCGGTCATCTAAACTTGGGTGGTGGACGGATTGTCTATCAATCGCTCACCCGGATTCACAAAGCCATCAAAGACGGTGAATTCTTCACCAACGAAGCCTACCTTAACGCCATGGCCCACGTTAAAAAACAAGGCAGTAAACTGCATCTGATGGGTCTTTTGAGTGATGGCGGTGTGCATTCGCACATTGATCACTTCAAAGCCATGATTCAACTGGCCAAAGCCCAGGGGCTTGAGCAAGTGTATGTGCACGCCTTTTTAGATGGTCGCGACGTGCCACCACGCTCAGCACTCACCTACTTTGAAGACCTCGAACAGTTCATGCAAGAAGAAGCCTTCGGCGTGATTGCCTCAGTGCATGGCCGCTACTATGCGATGGACCGCGATAAAAACTGGGTCCGCACCCAAAAAAGTTATGATCTTCTAACGCGTGGTCAAGGACTCAAAGCCACCAGTGCCAAAGCAGGCGTAAAGGCGTCTTACGAACAAGACATCAACGATGAGTTCGTCCATCCTTTCTTGATTGATCCTAAAGGTCTTGTGGAAGACCAAGACGGCGTCATCTTCATGAACTTCCGTCCGGACCGGGCGATTCAAATGTCACTGGCGCTCACCAATCCTGGCGTGACAGAGATTCAAGATCCGGTGCCCTTTACCAACCTTCACTACGTGTCCACCATGCATTACAGCTTTGAGGTCAAAGGCAGCATTGCTTTCGCCTTACAGTCGCTTGATAACATGTACGGCGATGTGGTGTCCCAAGCGGGTCTTAAACAACTGCGCATCGCAGAAACAGAAAAATACGCGCATGTCACCTTTTTCTTTGACGGGGGCACCGATAAAACGATTGAAGGCAGTGAACGCATTTTAGTCGCCTCACCCAAAGTTCCAACCTACGATCTTCAACCCGAGATGAGTGCCTATGAAGTCACCGATAAAGTGCTAGAAGCCTTAGACCGTAACCATTTTGACACCATCATCTTAAACTTTGCGAACCCCGACATGGTCGGCCACACCGGCGACATTCCAGCCACCATCAAAGCGGTTGAAACGGTCGATGCGTGTGTTGGTAAAGTCACCGACAAAGTGCTTGAACTGGGCGGAGTCACAATCGTCACCGCCGATCACGGCAACGCTGAAAAAATGTTGGATGACCACGGCGGTGTTCACACCGCTCACACCACCAACCCCGTGCCCATCATCATCACCGACCCCACCATCACCCTTCGTGAGGGCGGCATTCTAGGCGACATTGCGCCGACGATGCTTGAATACTTAGGGGTTAAGCAACCCGCAGAAATGACAGGACAAACGTTACTAAAAAAATAAAAAAAAGAACCAAAAAGGAGAAAAAGTATGCCATTTATTAGCGATGTTTATGCAAGAGAAGTACTCGACTCACGTGGGAATCCTACGATTGAAGTCGAAGTTTACACAGAATCCGGTGCCATTGGTCGCGCCATGGTCCCATCCGGTGCGTCCACCGGTGAACATGAAGCGGTCGAACTACGCGATGGCGATAAAAGCCGTTACTTAGGCAAAGGCGTCTTAAAAGCCGTTGAAAACGTCAACGAACTGATCGCCCCTGAAATCGTTGGGATGGATGTCACCCAACAAGTGCTCATCGATCAAATCATGATTGAACTCGATGGCACACCCAACAAATCGAAACTTGGCGCAAACGCCATTTTAGGGGTTTCCATGGCGGTGGCTCGTGCGGCCGCAGAGTACGTTGGATTGCCACTGTATCTTTATTTAGGTGGCTTCAACGCGAAAACCTTACCGACTCCAATGATGAACATCATCAACGGTGGGTCACATGCGGACAACAGTGTTGACTTCCAAGAGTTTATGATTCAACCTGTGGGTGCGAGCACGTTCTCTGAAGCGCTCCGTGCCGGGGCTGAAATTTTCCATGCGTTAAAAGATGTCTTAAAAGGCCGTGGTTATTCTACGTCCGTGGGCGATGAGGGTGGTTTTGCGCCTAACTTAAAGTCCAATGAAGAAGCACTCGAAGTGATCATGGAAGCCATCAAAAACGCTGGCTACAAACCAGGCGAAGATGTGACCTTAGCCATGGACGTCGCAGCAAGTGAATTTTACAACAAAGACAAAAACGTCTACGAACTCAAAGGCGAAGGCAAAACACTCACTGCTGAAGAACTCTCCGATTTCTACGCTGCGCTCGTCGACAAATACCCGATCATCTCGATTGAAGATGGCCTAGATGAAAACGACTGGGCTGGTTGGAAAGTGTTAACCGAAAAACTCGGCTCTAAAATCCAACTCGTCGGCGACGATTTACTCGTCACCAACACCGTAAAACTAGCCTCAGCCATTGAGCAAGGCATTGCCAACTCAATTTTAATCAAAGTCAACCAAATCGGGACTTTAACTGAAACGTTTGATGCGATTGAAATGGCGAAACGTGCTGGCTACACCGCAGTCGTCTCACACCGTAGTGGGGAAACTGAAGATTCCATCATCGCGGACATTGCGGTCGCAACGAACGCAGGCCAAATCAAAACAGGCTCACTCTCAAGAACCGACCGTATTGCCAAATACAACCAACTTCTTCGCATTGAAGATGAGCTTGGTGAAACTGCGCAATACTTAGGCTTAAAAGCATTCTATAACTTGAAATAGCGTTTAAAACCGACCTTCATGGTCGGTTTTTTTTCGCCTCACATAAACCAACTATTCATTGAAATGACGTCCCCAATTGAGTATAATGAAGCTTGTGAAAGGCGGTTTTATGATGGTCTTTGTTTGGTACATCTTGTTGGCAACACTCACGGTCTTAGCCACCGTGAAAGCGGCAGGTTACATCGATCGACTCG
>SKJA01000095.1 GCA_007116105.1 Candidatus Izemoplasma sp. | reverse complement strand
GGTGATCAACCACTGGGCGGTCAGTACAGCTTTGATGGGGAAAACCGAAAAAAGATTCCCTTAAACACGCCTCTACCAAAGGTGTATTGTGCGCCCAACTCTGAGGTGCTCGAGGAAGCTAAGACATATGTAAAGACACATTTCGCGTCGCACATCGGGGCGGTGGAAGGGTTTCAATACCCCTACACCAGAGCTCAAGCCTTAAAGGCGATGGAAGAATTTTTTCAAGAACGTTTTGCTCAATTTGGGCCCTATCAAGATGCACTTGATGCGCGCAGCGATGTCTTATTTCATGCTCGGTTATCCTCGTCGTTGAACATCGGCTTGTTAAACCCTCAAGAGATCATCGATGCGGCCTTGAAGATGGAGGTTCCACTCGCTTCGAAGGAAGGCTTTATCCGGCAAATTGTCGGTTGGCGTGAGTTCATGCGGGCTAGCTATGTCTTGCACGGCAGAACACTAAGAAACACCAATCAACATCATCACACACAGCGTCTGCCCTCTTGGATGTACACCGCAAACAGCGGCATTCTTCCTTTAGATGCGGCCATTAATAAAGTGATGCGTACCGCTTACTCGCATCACATTGAACGGCTGATGGTGGTTGGAAGCACACTGTTCATGTTAGAAACCGATCCGCATCAAGTCTATCACTGGTTTATGGAAACCCACATTGACGCGTACGATTGGGTGATGGTGCCAAACGTTTATGCGATGAGTCAGCACACCACCTCGATGATGACCACAAAACCCTATTTCAACGGCAGTCATTACTTGTTAAAGCTCTCTTCTTACACCAAAGGTGATTGGTGCGAACAGGTCGATGCGCTTTATTACACGTTCTTAAAGCGCCACCAAGAGGCGTTAGCCCAAAACCCCAGGACGGTGGTTTTGTTGTCACATTTAAAACGCAAAGACGACACAACGATGCAGCACTATGAGCGTCTTGTTGAACGTTTAAGATGCTAAAAAAAGACCGTGGTCTGACGCTCAGACCACGGTCGTTTTAATAATGTTTTACGTAACGAAAGAAGACAAACACCAACCCACACACCAGCGCGACGCCAAGCATCACCAACACGGCGGTGTAGGCTTGAAAGAACACAACGAACAAAACCGCCATCAAGAGTGAGACTAAGCCCACGACATACACAAAATAATCCAACACCTCAAAGCGATACGCTAAGGTCAACGAAACCGCTATTAACAAGCCCAACACAACATAATATTCCAAAGTATCCTCCTACGACACAGACGTGTCATTCGCTTCCCACCACTGGGTGAGGGAGCGAAGTGTGAGTGGGCGTGTAAAGTAATACCCTTGTAAGTAGCGACATCCGAGATCTTTAAGCAATGTTTTAACGGTGCTGTTCTCGATGCCTTCTGCAATCACATCCAAGTTGAGTTGCTCGGCGAGTTGGATGATGGTTTGGATGATGGCTTGACGGGCGGTGTCATGTTCAATGCCTTGAATGAATGAACGGTCAATTTTAATCGCATCGATGGGAATGTCTCGTAAGAGTGCTAAAGACGAGTACTCTTTACCAAAATCATCTAAAATTATCCGCACGCCAAGACGACTTAACTGTTGAATGAATGGAAAGGCAACGGAGGTGTTTGTCATATACGTTGACTCTGTGATTTCCACCGAAAGATGACTTGCGAGTACCGCATGTTCTTTTAACAGTGCCGTAAACATCTCCTTAAATTCTTGATCGACTAAGTTCCGCTGTGAGAGATTTAACGTCATTTTGACGGTGACCCCTTGCGCTTGAAGGTGCGTCCAATCGGTGATGACTTGCTGGATGACATAGGTACTGATCGCATTCATTAAACGGGTTTGTTCCGCTAAAGGGATAAACTCCATTGGCGATAATATGTCTTGGCCATGGCGCCAGCGAATCAGCGCCTCAACTTCTTTGGCTTGAGGCTCATGCAAGTCTAGAATCGGTTGATACACTAAAAAGAAGGCGCCCGCTTCAAGTGCTTTAGGAAGCTGAGCTAAGCGTTCAGAGTCCTGTTGAACTTTGAGATGGTCTTGTTGGAAAACACTGTGTGAAAGCTTATGTTGTTTGGCGTAAATGGCAGCTAAATCGGCCTCTTTAAACACCAATATAGAATCTGTGTTCTCGTCGAAGACACTCTGACCTAAGGTAAAATCAAGATACAACGGGATGTTTTTGACTTCAACATGCATCACGTCCGAAAGTGATTTAAGCTGCTGGATGATGTCGTTGTGACACGTGTCAAACAACAACCAAAAGCGTCGCTGATCGCCCAGCATCACAAGCGTTTGCGGGGGCACGATTTTTTTAAGCACTCGATACACTTGCTTTAGCAAATCTTCATAACCCTCAATCCCTAAAAGAGCCACCAAAGTGTCGTGATTGTTAATCAGCACAGTCAAGGCAACCGCTTGAGTGTTTTGATAGTCTTTAAAGCGGTCTTGATAGGCCGCAAGTTTCGGTAGATTGGTCGCATAATCGTGGGTTTGAAGAGTATGAAGTCGTTGGTACTGGGCATGCATATATTTCATCATCGAACTGACTAAAACACCCACAAGAATGAAAAAAAACAAGCGATTTAAAGAAGCTTGCGTGGTCTCTTGATAATAACTTGTACCGATGAGTGACATGAATGGTCCTGAAAGCATCGCACTGATGAAGGACACAAGCATGGTCAATGGAACATTAAGAAAGAAAGCCGCCATTAAAATCGGCACATACATGATATGCGCGAAGGCGGAGGGCACACCGCCTTGAGTGATTAGAAAGAGGGTGTTCATTCCTAAAGTCAACACCAAGAGGGTGTAAATCCAAAGGCGGTTGCGCGTCAGGCGATGGCGAAAAAAGTCGTCCACCCATGTAAGTTTAGGCATTTTGGCCTCCTATGTACTTTTTAAGTGTACCATAGTTTATCCGATTTAGAATCGCTCAATTCAGGAAAGTTTAAGCTTTATTCAGCCTTCATCATCCCCTCTGTTATGTGATATACTAAAACAAATACCTTGAGGTGAATGACATGATACAAGATTTAGCTAAAACTCACGAGTCCATGTATAAAACGGCTCCTAGTGCGCTTTTTTTTGCGCCTGGGCGTGTGAACTTGATTGGTGAACACACCGATTACAGTGGTGGGTTTGTGTTTCCTGCGGCGCTTGATTTAGGCATTTATGGTGCCTTTTCATTCCGCGAAGACGCTCAAAAACGAATCTACAGTGCTTCTTTTGCCGATTTAGGTGTGGTCACGTTGGACCCCGCCCTCGAAAAAAAAGCCTCACTCGGCTTTGCGAACTATGTCCAAGCGGTGTTGTGGTCGCTCAAGGAAGAGGGCTATGCACTGCCTAAGGGCTTTGACATCACGTTGATGAGCACACTCCCAGATGGCGCTGGACTCTCTTCTTCTGCGGCGCTTGAGATGTTGATTGGTTATATGATGAACGATGTTTTTGCGTTAAAACTTGAGTTAACGACACTCGTCCGTCTCGCTAAAAAAGCAGAGAATGAGTATATGGGTGTGGCTTCTGGCATCATGGATCAGTTCGCGGTGGGCTTTGGAAAAGAAGATCATGGTATTTTCCTCAACACTCAAACCTTAACGTTTGAACACGTGCCACTGCATTTTGAAAATCATACGTTGATCTTAACCAACACCAATAAAAAACGCGCGTTGGTCGACAGTGCTTACAACGAGCGTTTTGCGTCGGTGAAGGATGCGGGTCAAGGACTTGCCTTCGCGTTGGGTCAAACCCCGCAGGACGTGTGGGAGGCGCATAAAGTGAACCTTTCCCCACGCACTGCTCTTAGAGGCGACCATGTGGTCAGTGAAAACGCCCGTACGTTGGCCGCGGTGGAAGCGTTAAAAGCTCAAGATTATCTGACCTTCGGGGCGTTGTTGGTTGCTTCGCATGCCTCGTTAAAAGAGGCCTTCGAAGTGTCTTGTGAGGAACTGGATTACTTGGTCGAAGAACACCTTGCTCTAGGGGCGTTGGGTGCCCGCATGACGGGCGCTGGCTTTGGTGGGACGATGATTGCCTTGTATGCTGGGGATGCGCCAGATTTTACAGAACTTAAAGCGCGTTATCAAGCCCGATTTGGGTTCGCGTGTGCGATCTATGAAGCTTCCATTGCCAGTGGTGTTACGCGACTTCGGTAGTCTTTGTGTTCAGTGAGAACCGATAGTGTGTGTGCTGCACGTTGAGCGTGTTTGCCGGACAAAAGCTTGGCGGGTTTTCTAGCAGGTGGACATCGTTAGGCAGATGTTGTGTTTCTAAGCAAATGCCCAAATGGAGTCGGTCTTTTTCCGCTGGATAAAAGACATGATCGCTGAGATGGTTGTTGGAGTAAACCACCACGCTATCATAACTGGTGCGGATGCTTAGACTGCGCTTTGACATAGGATCTTCTAAAACGATGGGCTCATCCCCTTGAAGCATAAAAGGGTGATCGAGCCCTTTTGTGTGAGAATTTTTTAACTGTGACAGCGAGGTCTCCAAGACACTGGCTTCTTGAAAGTCAAACGGGGTGTCTTTGACCGGTATTTTAGCTTCAGGCGAGCCGTTTTCTCTTAAACGATATACCGAAGCGGCTGGCAGTGTCAAACGATGATGGGTAATGTCGTGTTTGAGATTTCCACTGAGATTAAAGTAACTGTGATGTGCAAGATTCACATACGTGTCTTCATCGCTTTGAACCGCGGTTTCTATTGTCATCACATCGCCTTCAAAGCGATACGTCACCCAAATGTCAAGGTTCCCGGGGTACCCCGCTTTTAGTGAAGGATGTGTGGTTTTTAAGGTCACGAATGTTTCTCCAAGAGTCTCAACGACAAAGGGTTTGCGTGCAAGATTTGCGGCTTCACTGTGCAAAAACGGGGTGTTCTCACGAGCGTCTAAAAGCCAAGTCTTCTTATTGATTGTCATCGATGCAGGCCAAATTCTACCCGCGTAAGGCCCTACCGTGGAGCCTAATAATTTGGTGTTTTTTAGGTAATCTTCTAACGTTTGATAGCGTATCACAATCGATTCAAACTCCCCCTTTACGTTGGGTGTTTGAAGATCGACGAGCGTCGCGCCATAGGATAAGATCGTGGCTTTAAAAGCCTCGCTTTGAAATGTGATGAGCGTGTGGGTCTCTTGGTGTAACGATACGGTTTGCGTTTTCATCGTCTCACTCCTTCTTAAAAAGCATAAAGCAACTTCCGCCCAAGGTCAACGAAAAGCGTTCAAGCAAGCGTCATCTTATGGTATGATAAAAGCATCAAGATTAGGGAGGCTTTTAATGAAAGAGACACTCTATTTGTATGAAACCATGCGCAGTAAAGACGTGATTGCTTCGGGTGTGTATTTAAAACATGTTGACCCGAAACACCCCAATCATGAGTTTAAGGTGTTTAAAGGCTCTAAG
>SKJA01000133.1 GCA_007116105.1 Candidatus Izemoplasma sp. | reverse complement strand
GGATGCTGTATTCTTCTTTGACTTTTTGTAAGAAACGATATTGTTCAGGGGTGACCTCATCGTTCAAATACAAAATACCGTCCACTTGTGCGGCGACGATTTCTTTTAAGATGTCCTCTTCACTGATGTCTTCAGAGTCAAGAATGTAAAGCAAGATTTGATACTTGTAAACACGCGCAATGTCCGCAATCCCATTCATCATCTCGGCGATTGAAGCACGAGACATGTCTGGCACAATGACCGCCACAGTGGTCGATTTACGACTGGCGAGTCCTTTTGCAAAAGCGTTTGGCTTGTAGCCAAGATCATCAATCACTTTTAACACGCGTTCGCGTGTTTCTGGTTTAACTTTTTCTGGATTGTTAATGGCTCTTGAGACCGTCGCGAGTGAAACACGTGCGCGGGCTGCCACTTCGTAAATGGTTACTTTACTCATCCAAATCACCTACCTTCACGAACCATATTATAGCACTTTATGAAAATGTTTTCAAAGGGTTTTACAATTATTTTTTCGCACTAGCATAGGGATGATAGCGTTCTCAGGGTGAAAGAAAAAAAAGCCCGAATGGGCTTTTTTAGCGACGCTCTTTAATTCTTGATTGTTTCGCAGATAATCCGCGGATGTAGTGCAATTTCGCGCGACGTACTTTACCACGACGACTGACCGTAATCGAATCAATCGATGGTGAGTGTAATGGGAACGTCCGCTCAATGCCAACACCATAAGAAATTTTACGTACCGTGAACGTTTCGCTGACGCCGCCACCTTGTTTCTTAATGACGAGGCCTTCGAAAATCTGAATCCGTTCGCGGCTTCCTTCTTTGATGCGTACAGCGACTTTAACATTGTCGCCTGCACGGAACTCGGGGACATCTGGGCGTAAGTGCGCTTGCGTCACATCATGCAACAGTTGTTGAGACATGAGAATCCCTCCTTAGAAAAATTATCTTCACACGTTCTTGAGGTTTCTCAGCGGAACGGGTTGTTTTGCAGCGATAAGAATTATAGCATAGCCCTTTTAGTAAGGCAAGGTTTATCGTTGTTTTTTTTCTCTTTTAACGAGTAAATCGGGCCGTCTTTCACGGGTGCGTTTGAGCTGTTGATCAAGACGCCATAGGCGAATGTTTTCATGATGGCCAGTGCGTAAGACTTCTGGCACTTCATGGCCTTCGAAGACCATCGGTTTGGTGTAATGTGGGTATTCCAATAAATCATCTTCAAACGATTCTTCTTCGGTGCTTTCTGCGTTGTTTAAGACCCCGGTGTGTAAACGCACCACCGATTCCATGACCACCAACGCAGCGGCTTCACCGCCCGTGAGCACATAATCACCGATCGAGATTTCTTCGTCAATGTAGTGCACGATGCGCTCGTCAAACCCTTCATAGTGTCCACAGATTAAAATCAAATGGGGATACTGTGTGAGTCGTTTCGCATGACCTTGATGATAGGGTGTCCCGCTTGGGGTTAGTAAAATTTTGTGCGCGTGTTGATGCCCTTCGATGCTGCGAAGCGCCCGCACAATGGGTTCCACTTGAAGCACCATGCCCGCGCCACCCCCATACGGGGTATCGTCGACTTTATGATGTTTGTCTAAACTAAAGTCACGAAAATTGTGGACTCTGACATGGAGTTTTCCTTCCACTTGGGCCCGGCCTAAAATCGATTCCTGCACAAACGCTTCGATCATCTTAGGAAACAGGGTCAACACATCGACAATTACCATAAACCCTCCCATGCGATGAGGGTGATGGTTTTTGCGTCTAAATCAACGTCTTGCACAAACTCTTTTAAAAAGGGGATTAAAAGACTTTTTTGTGCGGGTCTTTCCAGCCGTAACATTGGCCCTTGTGGGTAGTCTTCAACCGCTTTAACGACCCCGATGATGGCGCCATCATAAAGTGCCGTTAAGCCCTCAAGTTGATCAAAATAATACGCATCGTCTTCTAAAGGTTGACGGGTGTTCGCATCGATTTGGAGTTCTTTGCCACGCAGTGTTTCCGCTTGATCGCGGTTGGTGATTTCTTTAACGATTAAAATGTCTAAGGGTAATGCCTCTTTAAACGAGACGACCGTTAAACTCTTGAGTGTGGGATGACCAATCAGTGTGAGTGTGGCGCCTTCTTGAAACCGGTCGTGCTTAAAATCAGAATCTGATTTCACTTTCAAAGCGCCTTGGACACCATGGGGTTTGACAATGACGCCAATGGTAATGTTCATAGGAACCCTCCTTGAGCATGTTGCGAATAAAAAAGCTGCTTAAGCAGCTTAAAAGGCATCGATTTGGATCGATATTTTTTTATTTTGACGGGATGCAGATGCGTAGGCAATGGTGCGAATGGCGTTAGCAATACGTCCATTTTTACCAATCACACGACCGAGGTCGTCTTCGTGCACCAGCACTTGAACCGTCACCAATTGATCGTCATCACTGAGCACTTTGACTTCGATGTCGCCTGGATGGACGACCAGTGGCTCAATGAGGTGTTGGATAAGCGACTCATAGTTGACTGCCATTAAGCATCATCCTTTACGCTTTAGTTTTCTGACGGAATGTGGCGATAATCCCTTTTTGGCTCAGTAAGTTTTTCACGGTGTCGGTTGGTAAAGCACCTTTTTCTAACCATGCTAACGCTTTACTTTCATCAAGATCGAGTTGAATGGGATTTTGTCTTGGATCATAAAGTCCGATAATCTCTAAAAAGCGACCATCGCGTTTCGCACGTGAATCGGATGCGACGATACGGTAAACGGGACGTTTGGTTGAACCAAAACGTTGTAAACGTAATTTAACTGCCATTGTGTTGCCTCCTCATATATAAATTCCTGTGTGAGTATAGCATGCACAGCAATGGGTGTCAAGTGTTTTTACTTAACAGAGAAATCAATCGCGTACACACTTTGGTCGAGGTAGGATTGATCCACGTATTTGATGTTGCGTAAGGCCTTAAGCGATTTGGTCGCCGTGGCCACATCGTCTTTGTTGACATAGACGATGGCGTATTTACGCTTTTTGTGATAATACACTAAGTTGCCTAGTTTCTTGATGTCTTTCAAACTTTTCACATGTTTGAAATAGACGATCAACGCTTGACGTTCGATCATGGTTGTGCCTCCCAGAGCTGTCTAATGACTGGCGTGGTTTTAATCTGCGCAGAAACGGCTTGCGCGAGGGTGTTGGACAGTGTGGCAAGTTGCGCTTCGACTTCACGGTGTGTCGCGAGATAGGTCTTCACACGAGGGTCTGTAAAAAGGGCATCTTTCAAGTGCGCGTAGTGCCTTTTAGCCTCTTTTAAATCCGGATGGTGTTGACCGTACTGGCGGGCGCTTAAATAGTGCGCTTGGGCGCGCTGAAAGGCCTCGAGTTTGGGTGCGAGATCGGTGGCTTGATGCAACACTTTATGGGCCTGTACGTAGGCTTTAAACCAAGCTGTCTCGAGAATTTCATCGATCAAGTCTTGGGTTTTAATGATTATTTCTTCACGCATGAATCATCACCTTGGATTATTATAGCATAGCCGCTGGTGATTCGCTAGTCGTTGCATTGACTTTCACACGCTTTTACCACTATAATAAGACGACTAGATTATGGAAATGAGGCTTCACATGATGAAGGTTTTTTCGCCCCGCCAATGGCTTGGCTTAGTGGGCTTGATGTTATTTGTTTTAACGGTATTTGAACCGGTTACCTTAGAAGCATCCGCAGAGCAATCCGATCAACCCACGGTGGTCTATTTTTATGAAGCGCTGTGTGAGGGATGTCAAGAGCTGACACGACTGGAAGTCGTGGAAGCTTTGGAAGCGGCTGGGGTCAACGTCATCATTAAAGACCTTGCGTTCACGGAGAGTTTAGAACGCTTTGCGGCGTACAACGATTTCTTCCGTGTGCCCAACCGACAACGTTCAACGCCGTTGATGTTTGCGGGGGATCGGTATTTTAGTGGTGCGACCACCATTTATCAAGCGTTGCTTTCAGGCGAGCTGGTGCAAGCTGCACAGCAGCCGTTGCTTGATGTGCCACTGGAGTTTATCAACCTCAGTGGGTTTGCAGGGCTCATGCGTGTGATTGTGGCGGGTCTGATTGATTCGGTAAACCCTTGTGCGATTGCGATGTTGTTGATGTTTATCTCGTTGGTTGGGGTTCTCAAAGACCGTAAATTGTTGATCATCATCAGCACTTCTTACATTGGTGCCATCTTCGTCACGTACTTTTCGATTGGACTTTTCTTTTTAGAACTGATGCGCCGCTATGCGACGCAAATCAACGCCATTTCGACAGGGCTTTATCTCGGATTTGCCTTGCTGTGTTTGTTTTTGGCGATCATCACCTTTTATGACTTTTGGGTGACGCGAAACGAAGACTATGGCAAAGTAAAAAACCAACTTCCTAAGTTGATTCAACGATTTAACAAACGGTTTATGCATCGTTTCACCCAGGTGATCACCGAAGAACAGCATTCAGGCGTTAAAAAATACGCCACGGCGATTGCCATTCCATTCTTTATCGGGGTCGTGGTGGCCTTCACCGAAGCGGCTTGTACCGGGCAAGTGTATGGGTTGATTTTATTGTCGATTCGGACCGTTCCTTCAGCCACAGGCTATCTATACTTATTGATTTTCAACGTCTTGTTTGTCTCCCCTTTGTTGGTCATTGCTGGGGTGGCGATTTACGCGAAAAACGTGGTCGGAATTTCGAACTTTGTGCGCGAGAAAATGCCCGCGATTAAGTTGGCAACGGCCATCTTCTTCTTATTGATGATGGTTTATTTCTTACTTGATGTCTTCAATGTATCTCTCATGCGGTTGTTGTTGGAGGTGTTTTAATGAATCCTAAAATCATCGTTGAGCGACACGGTGAGACCGTCTTTAAAGGAAAACTGCTTGGGTTGCCTTTTAAAGAGTCTGCGGTGATCGCCAAAAGCATTGAACTGTTTGACGACGAAGAGCCCTGTGTGATCCATCAGTCGTTTGTCATTAAAACGTACGCTGAGACACTGGCTTCATGGATGAAAGATGGGGTACTTGCGTTTAAGGATCATCCAGAAACTGCCGATTGGCTCAACATTGAACATCTCATGTCGTGTACACTGAAAGTGAGGTAAGCGATGATTTATCTAGACCACGCCGCAACGACGAAACCTTTCGATGAGGTGCTTAGCGCCATGCACGCGGTGGCGGTGAGTCATTTTGCCAATCCTTCCTCCCTCCACGATGAGGGCATAAAAGCACGTAAAAAAATGAATCAAACACGCAAAGGCCTTGCGGCGATGTTCAACGTCTCTTACAAACAACTCATCGCGACGGCTTCAGGCACAGAAGCGATACATATGATTGTGCGTGGGGTCGCCAAAAAACACCCTGATAAAGTGCTTGTGTCAACCACCACGGAACACCATGCGGTCAAACACACCCTCGAACAGCTGG
>SKJA01000090.1 GCA_007116105.1 Candidatus Izemoplasma sp. | reverse complement strand
GAAGATAGAGTCGCGAACTATCACTCCGATGGACAAGGGACCCAACTCAACTATCGTGTGCTCTCTGAAACTGTGAGTGAACTCAGAGTGAACAAGTCCATCAAAGCAAACTGGAAAGAAGACATTGACCGCGACTTTGACAAACGAAAACAGTAAACGCCTCGCACAAGAGAACGCTCATTCAAAGAAAGATCGTCCTCTATGTTTCATCATCACATTCATCGTTTCAACAGACACCACGGAAAACGTCAACGTCGCTTGTACCAACACAAAGACTCAAAAAATAGACCGACAGCCACCGCGCTAAACAAGCGCGATGGCATGTCGTGTTGAGGAGTGTTACTAATGAAAAAGCTCATCGTGTTACTCAGTCTTGTCACAGTCCTCATCTTGGGTGGTGTTGGCGTTCGACAGGTTTGGTTAAGTCAACAAAACATCTATGAAGAAAACGGCATCAAGATGATCGCCAAAACAGAAGACAGAACCTTTATGGTGTACCGTCAGGCCGAGTTTCACGATCACTTTTTAACTGGAGTGAACTTAGGCGCCACGCAACCTGGCAGTTTTCCTGGAGAACTGGCGATTCCTAAAGAGACTTATCTGCGTTGGTTTCAACAGATTCACGACTTGCATTCGGATGTCATACGTGTGTACACCACGATGATGCCAGCGTTTTATGAGGCCTTATATGAGTTCAATCAATCCTCCAAACGACCACTTTACCTCATGCAAGGGGTTTGGATAAACGAGTACGATGCGCGTGACTTAGGCGATGCCTTTGGCGATGACGAAGCGTTACTGAACACCTTCATTCAAGACACCACCGATCTAATTGACATCATTCACGGTCAAGCAGAACTGCCTTTTCAGTATGGCTTTGCGCATGGTGAGTACACCTACGATGTCTCTCCTTACGTGATTGGCTGGATTTTAGGCGTTGAGTGGGATCCGATGTTTGTGTTGGGGACCAATGAAGCACATCTAGGGATGCCCATTCATGAAGGTGACTATGTCTCAAACACCGCCCAGGCTCAACCGTTTGAAATCTTTCTCGCTCGCGTTGCCGATGCGATTGTGTCGTATGAAGTGCAAACTTATCAGTTCATGCGACCGGTCAGCTTTGTGAACTGGCTGACCACCGATCATCTAACCCATCCAAACGAACCCGACCTCAAAGAAGACCTGGTGTCTGTCAACACCGAACACCTCAAAGCAGAAGACGCGTTTATCGCAGGCTTGTTTGCGTCTTATCATGTGTACCCTTACTATCCAGAGTTCATGAACTACAGTCAAACCTACCGAGACTACATCGATGATCGCGGTCAAGTCAACCCTTACAAAGCGTATTTACTAGATCTATATGCGAACCTCTCTGTCCCTGTGTTTGTGGCGGAGTTTGGCGTTCCCGCCTCACGAGGCAAAACCCATGATGCCATTCACAGTGGGTTTAACCAAGGGTTCCTCAGTGAAGTTGAACAAGGTCAGATGATTGCGCACATGCTTGAAGACATTCATGACGCACAGTATGCTGGGGGCTTTGTCTTTGCCTGGCAAGATGAATGGTTTAAGCGTACCTGGAACACCATGGATTTTGACCTTCCTTTGCGCCGACCGCTTTGGTCGAACGTCCAAACCAATGAACAACACTTTGGCTTAATGGCCTTTGACCCTGGCACCCACCAACGGGTGCGTTATGTGGATGGAGACCCCAGTGACTGGCTAGGAAGTGAGCCGATCCTCAAAAGTGATCGCTTCGAGTTACACACGGCCTTTGATGAACGCTATCTTTACCTATACCTCAACGCACCAGGGTTTGATTTTGAACACGATGAACTGTGGCTTCCCATCATGACCAACCGTGATCAAGGCAACGATCACGTCCTCAACACTGGCGTGACCTTCTCACACAACGTCGATTTTTTGATAAAAATCAAGGGTCCTCATCACTCAGTGATGTTGGTAGATCCTTATTACGATCCGTTTTATTTCTTGTACCACGAACTGTTAGAATTGTTGCCAAAGGATGAGCAGTTCCGGCAAAAGAATACGGGTGTGTTTGTGGACATGTATCAAGCCTTATCTGCAGAAATCTATTTACCCCAAGATGAACTCACCATCCCTTTTAGTCAACACCACACCGGCAAGCTAACTTACGGCATGGCCAATCCTCGGCATGAAGCTTATCATTCACTCGCTGATTTTTATGTCCAAGACGGCCATCTAGAACTCAAGATTCCCTGGCAGATGCTCAACATTTCAGATCCTTCCAGCAAAATGATGTTGAGCGACTTCTATCGTAATCGCGCCTTTGAGCATGAACCGATTGAAGGTCTCTTTATTGGCGTATCGTATGTTAACGACCCAGGGGAAACCACCCATATTGACATGGCATCGACGACCTGGGAAGGGTGGGACTTTCCCACCTGGCATGAACGTCTTAAACAATCCTACGCCATTGTCAAAGAAGCCTTTAAGCACTTTGGATGGGGCTCTTGATACATGGTATCATTAGCATCCTTCTGAAAGGACTGTCGGCTCTATGGTTGAATCACGGTAACCTTTGACACAAAAAACGACTTTTTAAAAATAGTACTCCTATTTTTTGGATGATTTCCTGTGATTTTTATTGAAAGATGTTGGTATTTCCTAAAAGAGTTTTATGCTACCCATAAGTAATCATACTTATGGTTTATATTTAGTGAATAAGTGAAAATAAATAACAAGCAATAAGTATGTGAAAAAGAAAAAATCCGCTCATTATATTATTAGGTTTAATCATTTGACATATATTGTTTTTTAAATGAAAAAGTAACACGAATGTGTTACAATATGTTTGAGGTGATATCATGAGCAAAGATGCATACATCAATGTAAGAGTTGAAGAAAAAACGAAAGAAGAGGTTGAGCAAATTCTCGATTTGCTGGGAATCAATATGTCAACAGCTATTGATTTGTATTTATCCCAAATCAGATTAAAAAAGGGTTTGCCTTTTGAAGTGAAAACGCCCAAAACTAGTATTCAAGTGAAATCAAAAGACTTAGCGGAAGCACTGAATCTTACTGGTGGAAAAACATTCCCTAAAAAGTTTAATAAAATCATCAATCTTTATGCCCGCGGTGATATCGATTATGATGTTGCATTATATGCAATCAAAAAGGAATATGCGAATGTCTGATCCCTATATATATAAAAATACAAATATCTTAAAAAACCTTATGAACATTAAAAATCAAGACGATTTAGATGATTATGAAAATACGGTTGTAAATCTAAACTTGCTAAGACTGATGAATGAAGATTACACAATAAAAGACACACTCGATATTTTTGATATTCATAAGCAGTTATTCTCAGATGTATATGAGTGGGCCGGGAAAGCAAGAACTATTAATATTGAAAAAAAAGAAGCGGTCTTAGATGGACTGAGTGTACAATATGAGACAGCATCAAACCTAAATACTGCACTAAAGAAAATTCATGAGCTGTTTTTTAATAAATCATGGAGTTCTTTTGGTACGACGTCATTAATTTATGAGCTAACCAGGTACATATCTTCTGTTTGGAAAACTCATCCATTTCGGGAGGGGAATACAAGAACCGTAGCTACTTACATGTTTTTTTTCTTGAAATATCATAATTATTCACTTGATGAAAAATTACTAAGGAGACATGCTGCTTACTTTAGAAATGCTTTAGTGATGGCAAGCTTAGATGAGTACAGTGAATATCATTATCTTGAGAAAATATTAGGAGATGCTGTTATTCATAATTCAAGTTCAAGAAAGAAGACACCATCAAAATCAAATAAGTACGACAAAATAAGAGACGTTAATATGGAAAACTACACATATAATTATCACCAACAGAAAAAAGACTAATACTTAAACAGGATCTTAGCAAAAAATGCTAAAATCCTGTTTTTCATTGTGGGGTATGATAGTTAGACGTTGTCGATAGATAGAAACCTAATGTATGACCAATGTTATTGTCATCTAGTGTTCCTTTTAGAAGGTAAGGTTTTTTAGGGTAATTTGAAACCAGTCAGTACCCGCAATTGAAAAGTCTTCACTAAGCTCTTTATAATAGCCCTATCATAGCAACACAGATAGGGGTGAACAGAAGGTGATCACTTTGAAAGAAAAGCACAGAATTATCGAGCGCTACTTGCAAGGCGAATCGAAGAGTCAAATCGCAAGAGAAAACTCATTAAGCCAAGACACAGTGAGAAAGTACATTAACAAGTAGAGCCCCACCAAGAAGCACTCAATCAAGCCACATCCGAAGACCCAATCTTAGAGGCCAAACCACTGCGAGTAGGACATAGGCAAAATGTACACTCGTGTCAAACTGTGTTACAGTGGACCCATGAACCAAGGACATAAACTAGGAGTGATTGGATGAAAAAAGCATTAACCCTTAAACAGGCACTCAACACAGCGTGCCCATTTCGTGACAAAGCACTGGCTCAAGAACCGATGACAAACTACCGCTCCACTGAAGGGGGCCTTCATGGGATGCCCCTCGCCTTTTGGTCTGCTTGGAATCTTCCGGATCGTCCCCGTCGCATCGCCTTGCTGATGGACGACTGTCAAGAAGAGTACCGGCCTTATGCCGAGGGTATCTTAGCAAACTTACAAACGCTCGTCGACGTCTTTCGCAAAAAAAAGACAACTGAAGACGGTGTCTGTATTGCCTGGAGCTCATGGAGTCGTCAGTTTGACGATGGCATCTCCAATGCGATGGACCGGTGGTACGGTCCACGTGGGTTGCGTGTCGAAGCGCCCGAAAACGCCGCCTATATTTTCACCGGTGAAGCAGGGTTACAGCCACTGAAAGAAATCGCACCGACCGCTCAAGAAATAGAAGAAGGTTGGTTTTATCACGGCAAACACTTAGACATGTTTTGGACCTTTAACGACGATGGGACGTCCTATCTTGATGAGAAACTCAAAGCGCTTGACATCGACACGATTGTCATTGCGGGCCTTTGGACCGATGAGTGTGTCCTAGCCACCGCGTATGCGGGGAGCTCCCGTGGTTATGATGTCGTGGTGGTATCGGACGCGGTCGCAACCGCAACCGCCAATCACGAGATGGCACTCACCGTCGCGAACAGTACGGTTGCCAATGTCATCTCCACGGCGGAGGTTGTGAAGTATATGACACACGAGTTCACAACCGGTCAACGTAAAGCCGTCAAAGGGACAGCGCATCCCGATGGACGTAAAACATAAGATCTTTATCTCATGAAACTAAGGTGTGTGTTGCTCCGCTTTAACCAGGCATTTCTACTTGAAAAAAAGCCATAAAAATGGTATCATATGTCCACCATAAAGAGAAGGCGAGAGACAAGCTCGATGACCCTTCAGCAACCTACGCAACGCGCAAGGTGCTAACGCTTGAACGATGGTGCAGATATGCCCATCGTGTGATGGGCTTTTCTTTTTGGTAGAAAAGAGGAGAAGATG
>SKJA01000025.1 GCA_007116105.1 Candidatus Izemoplasma sp. | reverse complement strand
GAAGGCATTGAGTTTTTAAGACAACACGACGCCATCGTCGTTTTAGCCCACCCCAGATTGATTCATAAAAAAGCCCATGATGAGGTCTTAGAACTGCCGTTTGATGGCATCGAAGTATGGTACCCACGACACGACGAATCGCACCGCACGTTTTATGAAGCACACGCCAAGAAAAAAGGCTGGCTCATGAGTGCAGGCAGCGATCACCACGGCATTCCGGATGACAGCTTGCACGGTGACGTCGGCGATGAACGCTTAAGCGGGACCGCTTTAAAAGCGTTCTTACATGCTTTAGGACGCACCCTCTAACACCTCCATTCGAGGTGTTTTTTCATAAAAAAAAGACGCTTTCGCGTCTAAAAGATAAACACACTCATAAGCAAGACTGTCATCACATTCGCAAGGAAATTGACGCCGTTGTTATCCAACCAGCGCAACCCGCTGTGATAGACCGTGTCTGAAGACACTTTTTCGGTTAACACCTGTGTGTGTGCGTGTTGGTATTTGACTTGGACGACACCGAGCATGCTGTCGATGAGTGACCCTAAAAAACTAAACAGTGCCACCAGTGCAATCAACATCCAATGATCGATCACCAACCAGGCAAACAGGCCAAAGATGACACTTGCAAGCGCCGCCGCAACCAATCCCTTCACCGACACTGCGCCACTTAATCCGGCAGGCATTTGTTTGAAGGTGAAGACATGATAGGGGGCTTTTTTGGACCGCTTACCAATTTCACTCGACCACGTGTCACACGCCGACACCCCGATGGACGCAATAAAGAGCGCGAAATACACTTCCATCTCTGTAAGACCATAGGCAATCGCCATCAGTGTCGCCACACCCGCATTCGCAAAGACTTGCCAAGCGTTACGATAACTGGGTGTTTTATCCTTATCAAAGAGGTTGATCAAGGAACTAGAGAAGAAGAAAAACATTAAGATTGCATAGGCGTAAGCACCCGCAAATCCCCATATCAACACCCCAACCACCATCGCGGCCGCAATGCCTGAAGGGTCTAAGGAACGTTTTTTATGGGCATACACGCCCACCAAGGTGGTCGCTAGAAAGCCCCATAAAAAGCCCATCGTCTAAAACCCACCCAACATAATCACAAGGACAAAAATCACCAAAGGTAAGCTTAAGTTATCCAATCCTTTAGGTGTGACAAGCTCGACAAAAGCCGCAATAAACGCCAACAACAACAACGCCCAGCCAATCTGTGGAATGAAGATTAAACCTAAGATTAAGGCGCTAAGAAGGACCGTAAGAAAGCCCACTAAACTCTTATCTTTATAGAGCTTAATGGAGGGGAACCGTTGACCTAAGAGTGCACTTAAACCATCGCCAAAGGCTAGGAGTAAAATCACATACGCGCCTTCTTGTTTAAACCCAAACTCCCACGACACCAACGTCACAATCGCTAAGGTGATGACATAATAGACGGTGCCTAAATCATTTTCACTTTTATTCTCTCGCTCCATCGCCCCAATGAGGTTAAACTTATAGGACGCATAGTTAAGCGCAATAAAAAACACAGGCGCGATCATCGCGTGCCAGGTGTTTTCAATGGTGTAGATGGCAATCAGAAACCAAAAACCAACCAAAATATGGATGAATTTTCTGGCACCTTCATCGTTGATCAGTTTCAATTTTTGCAAGCCTGTTGACAACCCAATCACGCTAAAAACCCAAGTAAAACCCAGTGTGACTCCTAAGGCATCGTTCATGTGAGTAACCCCTTCATCTTCATCTCTTTTAAGGCTTGTTTATAAAGACGCCATTTACGGAACTTTGACACGTAATGACGTTTGGTAAGGTTGTTGTAGGCGGCCTTACGAATCTCTTGTAAGATGCCTTCATAAAACTTACTTGCCATCACCGTTTGGACACGTGCATCGTCGTCAAACAGATGAGCATGGTCATAGAAATACGCATACTTTTCTTCCGCTAAGGTGATGTACTGTTCAACCATTGATTTGTATTCAGGCGTCACAATGCCCGTTCTCAGTGTTTCTAAGTTGACGTTTTGAGCATCGAGGACAGACTTTGGAAAATAGACGCGTTGGTGAATCAAGTCTTCCTTCACGTCTCTTAAAATGTTGGTGATTTGCATGGCTTTTCCAAGTTCAATCGCCACATCACGTAATTTCTGAGAGTCGGCTTGGTAGGCCTCACTGGCTAATATGGGGATCAACATCAATCCCACCGTCGAGGCGGCTTTGTAGCAATACTCATCGAGATCGTCTTCGGTCTCAATGGGTCTCTTATTAAAATCATCGCGCATCCCATCGATCAAGGCTAGATAAGGATCGATGGTGTTGGGAAACCACTCCAGCGTTTCAGCAATCGCTTGAAACATCAGATCATCGGGGACATCGCCCTTGAAGACCCGTTTAATGCCCGTTTCTAAGACGTTAAGCTTTTCAATGTCATCGTGCACATCGATCGCATCGTCGACGGTGCGACAAAAAGCATAGACCGCAAAGACGGCTTTGGCTTTTTTATCTTCGAGCGCACTAAACGCTTTGTAAAAAGTTGCACTTGAGGCTTTAATTATGTTCTCGCAGTAGGTATACTTATCCATAGGTGCCCTCCTTAAAGGGTTACCTCATTATAACGAATAACGTTAGCCTTGTAAACGCGCATACGTTGTAAATCGCAAGGCGATTGTTGGGCAATTTAGTTGGTTATGCGACCTAATCTATCGTACAATACTCACTAGGAGGGATACCCCATGAAAAAACAGATTCTTGTCATTGGCTCAGGTGTGGCTGGACTCACCAGCGCCCTGCGTCTTCAACACGACGGATACACCGTGACCCTGTATGAGCAACGCGACCATGTTGGCGGTAAAATGGGCCAAATCAAAGGCAATGGTTACACCTTTGATTTAGGACCTACGATTGTCATGATGCCGCACATCTACAAAGAAGTGCTCGCCTACACCGGTGTCAATCCAGACGATTACATCCAGTTCACCCCACTCGATCCGATGTATCGCATCACCTTTCAAGACGGCGAAACCATTGATGCGACCACGGATTTAGAAAAGATGACCTATGACTTTGAGCAACGTACCCCCGGTACCGCACAAGGCTTTTTGTCGTACCTCAACGACACGTACACCAAATATCAAGTCGCGAAAGACCATTTCATTGAAAAAAGCTTCCGTAAACGCACCGACTTCTACAACCCTAAAACATTGTGGAACGCCTTAAAACTCAAAACCTTTGACAGTGCGCATCACACACTTTCAAAGTACATTAAAGATGAAAAGATTCAAAAAATGTTGTCTTTTCAAACACTCTACATCGGCATCTCCCCTAAAAAGGGGCCCTCTATTTACACCATCATTCCGATGATCGAGACGCTTTATGGTGTGCATTACGCCAAAGGCGGAATGTATGCCTATGCGCAAGCGTTAGAACGACGCTTCAAAGAACTCGGCGGAAAAATTGTGCTAAACACCCGCGTCGATGAAGTCTTGTTTGACAACCAAGTCGCAAAAGGCATCCGCATCAAAGACCAGATTATTGAAGCCGATGCGGTCGTTGTCAACGCCGATTTCCCTCATGCGATGAACAACCTCATCAAAGATCCTAAAGTCAAAGGCAAGTACACTGAAGAAAAAATCAACAACATGGCGTATTCTTGTAGTGTCTTCTTGATGTACATTGGCTTGAAGAAAAAGGTGCCTTCACTGAAAGTTCACAACCTCTACTTCGGTGGGGATTTTGATCAAAACCTCGATGAAATCTTTTCAGGGACACTCCCACACGATCCAGCCTATTACATTTACTCACCTTCACAAATCGATGAGACTGTGGCGCCTTTGGGCCATGAAGCCATTTATGTGCTCGTTCCGGTGCCTGAACTAAAAACCGCCACCTTTACTTGGACCGATGAGATTAAAGAAAACTATAAACAAAAAATCTTCGCAAAGATGAAACAACTCGAAGGTCTAGAAGACATGGAAGAGCATATTGATTTTTATACCACGATGACGCCACCCGATTTTGAAGCCGATTTAAGCGCCCAGTTTGGGGCGACCTTTGGCCTCGCACCCACACTCGGACAAAGCAATTATTTCCGGCCTAAAAACGTGCATCCGTACGCCAAGAAACTTTACTTTGCGGGCAGTTCCGTCCATCCTGGTGCTGGCGTTCCGATTGCGATCACCTC
This sequence comes from Candidatus Izemoplasma sp., assembly GCA_007116105.1. Taxonomy (GTDB): domain Bacteria; phylum Bacillota_I; class Bacilli_A; order Izemoplasmatales; family Izemoplasmataceae; genus CSBR16-87. Next base: position 1,293 of record SKJA01000025.1, on the reverse strand, counting down.
GGGTAAACTGGTTCACAGTGAAGTTAAAAAAGATGTTTAACCAATAAAACACCACTTTCACACGTTTAAAAGATAGGAGGTGTGCCATGAAAAAGCTCACGTTGATAGGATTGCTTGTGTTCAGTGTCATCACCTTAAGTGCGTGTGATCTAATGCAAGAGTATTTTGAGATTGAACCCACCGCCCAAACCACCCAGCTTGACGATCGAAGCATGCAAGAGATGATGATGGCGACGCGCACACACATCCGCGCTACCAACTTGGGGGTGCAAGTGGATCTCTTTAATGTGGTGGCGGGTCGCTTTGAGCGCATGGCCGGCACCAGCCGCGGCAGCGGCGTGATTTTTGCGTATGAAGAAGGCTACTATTACGCCCTCACCAACTTTCATGTGATCGACCCACAAGACTATGCGCGCGCAACCTATACGGTCATCTCCAGCCATCTTGATGCCTCGTTTGAAGCAGAAGTTGTCTTTTGGGATGAAGCAAAAGATCTGGCAATCTTGAAGTTCGCAGCACCCGAGGTGGTGTTGCCTTTGATGGATGTCACCACGCGTGAAACGATTCCTCTAACGACAGATGAGTTTGTCTTAGCGGTAGGGAACCCTTCGGCGCTAACCTCACTCGTGACGTTTGGCGAGTTTATTCGTTTAGCCCGTGTGAGCGATGTGGACTTCCCAGTCCTCTTGCACAGCGCCCTGATTTTCCCTGGAAACAGTGGCGGCGCCCTCACCGATTTAGAGGGTCATTTAGTGGGCATTAATACTTGGACTTCACGCAACGACGATGAACGTAATTTAGCGGTGCCATTGACGGAAGTGTTGGCTTTTATTCGCGCCTACGATGAGACGTTGATTCCATGAAGCTCTTAATCAGTGGTTTTAAGCCTTTTGGTCCCCACCAAAGTAATCCAACAGAGACACTCTTATCTCTATTGCCGCAACAGATGGGTGAGGTAGAGATTCAGACGGTACTGTTGCCGGTTGAGTATGGAACAGGGTTTGAGGTGTTAAAAGAAGCCTTGATCAAAGAAACGTTTGATGCGGTGATCATGTTGGGTCTCGCCTCAGGCAGAAAAAAGATTAACATCGAACACCATGCGATTAATCTAAGACATGCGAGCATCCCTGATGAAGCGGGTGTGCTAAAAGCGTTTTCTAAGATTCTTGATCAAGGTCCTAGTATTGTTGAGAGTACTTTACCGTATCAGCGTGTGTTAGAGAAAGCTAAAGAAGAAGGTGTTTCTTTAGGGCTCTCAACCGATGCTGGGGCGTATGTGTGTAACGATGTCTT
>SKJA01000119.1 GCA_007116105.1 Candidatus Izemoplasma sp. | reverse complement strand
GGCCGATCCCAACCATCCGTTTGACCAAGTGGTGCGCTACACCCATCAAGACGGTTCAACCGTCTGGGTACGTTGTCGTGGTTTTGCGCTCAAAGATGAGACGGGTAAAACCACGAGAATGCTAGGGGCCCACAACAACGTCACACAGTTGATGCGAGCGCATCATGAGATGGTGGAGTTAAAACAAGAGTATGAGACCGTCTTTCACGGCTCTCAAGACGCCCTGTTTTTAGTGAAAGTCGTGGGTTTTAAGCACTTTTGTTTCGTCCGAAGTAACCAAGCGCATCAACAAAAAACAGGCATTCCACTGACTCTTTTGGCAGGCAAAACACCGTATGAACTGTTAGGGCCCTCACTCGGTGAGAGCGTGAGCTTAAACTATCAGCGGTGTGTCGAAGCCAAAGAAGCCATCACCTATGAAGAAAAGCTAGAGTTACCTGCAGGAAAACGTGTGTGGTCAACCACACTGACCCCCATTGTGGACGGGGATCAGATCACCCACATTGTTGGCTCGGCCATCGATGTGACGGCTCAAAAAGAGCTTGAAGAAAAACTTGAATACTTGGCGCGTCATGACACCCTGACTGGACTGCCCAACCGGATGTTTCTTGCGGAATATTTAGATCAATACACCCGCGCGGGGGATCCCTTTAGTTTAATGGTGCTCGATCTCAATGGGTTCAAGAAAATCAATGATTCTTATGGCCATTTAGCTGGAGATGAAGTGTTAAAGATCGTTGCAAAACGCCTACAATCAAAAAACAAAGAGCACGATATGGTGTGTCGTATCGGTGGGGATGAGTTCATCATCCTCAAACATCGAGCATCCCACCAACAACATCTAGATGACTGTCTTCAACAGTTAAGAACCCTCATTGAGCAACCGGTGTCTTACCACGATCAAACGTTGTCCGTCTCAGCGGCCATTGGCTATGCACAGTATCCTGAGGATGGAACAGATTATGACAGCTTAATGCGCAGTGCAGATGCGCGGATGTACCAACAAAAAAATCATCGCTCCAAATTGGCATAATCGAGTAGCCCTTTCAAGCGAACGACAAAGATCGTTCGCTTTTTTTATTGGTTTCTCACCCTTGACGCATTGCGTAGGGACGGGTATATTTTGTCAATGATGGTAGAATGTTTAAAAGAGAGGATGTCACCCAGATGAAACAAAAGAAAGCCAAACCCGTCCTTAGTGAACTACGTAAACTCGCCGTTCCTGCATCGATTGGGTTTTTATTTAATACCTTGTTCAATGTGGTCGATTCGTACTTTGCAGGACAAATCGGCACCCAAGCAGTGGCTGGGATGACGCTTGCGTTTCCAGTGTTTTTATTGTTGCTTGCGCTGGCCTCAGGGCTTGGCAACGCCATCAACGCATTGTCCTCAATCGCCTTAGGCGAAGAAGACCCTACCAAGTTCCATAAGCTCTTGAAAAACAGCCTCTTAATCTCCGCCGTGTTTGCGCTGCTCATTCCGCTCGTTGCGCCTTCCCTTGCACGCGTGGTCTTTGATTTTCAAGGCGCCGAGATGGAAGCGCAACGCTACGCCATACGGTACATTCAAACCGTCATGATTGGCTTTGGGTTGTTCATGTTGAACTTTAGTCTCAACGGCTTTTTATATGCCCAAGGCGACGCTAAACCGTTTCGAAACTTTTTAATCGTCGCGTCGCTTGCGAACATTGCATTAAATCCCTTGTTCATCTATGGGTTCTGGATTATTCCTGGACTCGACACGCTGGGCATTGCACTGGCAACCATTTTGGTCCAACTCGGTGGGAGTGTGTATTTAATCCTCAAAGTCATTCGCTCCGAGCCGTTCAGTTGGTCTGAGTTTAAAAAGACCTCCCTGACCGTGTTGACGGTCAAAGAGCTCTTAGGTCAAGCGTTCCCCTCCGCTTTAAACACAGCGACGATTGCGCTGGGCATCTTTGTGATTAACTATTATGTCCAGCTTTATGGCGGGACCGCCACCCTTGCAGGTTACGGCATTGCCTTAAGAATCGAACAGCTCGCGCTTGTGCCCACGATTGGGCTCAACGTGGCGGTCATCAGTTTAGTAGGGCGTAGTTTCGGAAGAAAAGACAAGGAAAGACTCTACAATGTGTGGAAGAAAGCCACCGTTTCAGGCCTGATCATCATGGGCATCGGGGTGGTTGTCATTGTGCCCTTGGCGCCGTGGTTGATTTCGTTTTTTGATGAATCAAGAGAGGTCGTTGACGCCGGCACACGCTACTTAAGGATCGAAGCATTGGCGTTTTTTAGCTACATCTTTTTAAACGTCTCGATTTCAGTCTTACAAGGGGTCAAGCGTCCAGGGTTTTCCTTTGTGGTGGGGTCGTTTCGTCAGTTTGTGCCCATCGGGTTGTTTTACTTTTTGGGGACGACCTTGGCCATGGGCATCGATGGGGTGTGGTGGGGGATTGTCCTCATCAACTGGCTTGCGGTGGCCATGACCTTGGTGTATACTCATCGTGTGGTACGCCATGTCACCGATGGCTTTGCTTAAAGTCACAGATGAGGAGGCCCTATGTTTACATCACGATCAATGAATCTTTTTGAATGGCTGTTGATGAGCGTGCCTTGGGTGAATATCATCGTCTTTATCTCACTCATGGTCTTCACCAAAACCGCGCCTAAAATCAAGCACTTAGCCTTTTTCATCTTGTTATTTTTATGGTCATTTACGCTGACTTGGATGACGATACTGGCATTATCTATCCGTGCGTTTAACCAGGCTTAAGCAAAAGCGTCTTGTCAAAACACAAGACGCTTTTTTGTTTCACGGGTAAAAATTTGCCTAAGCAAGCAAGGTTGGTTACACTAAGAGGGGAGGGATACGATGAATGCACAAACGATTGGCATGGCACTGGTGTTGTTAAGTTTAGGATTGTTGTTAGGAAAATGGATACGTGTGAGCGTCCCGTTGTTTGGACGGTTGTTTTTACCGAGTTCAATTTTAGGCGGGTTGGCTTTGTTGATGCTTTCAGGGGAGGGTTTAGGCAGGCTTTTTCAGCTGTTTCCTTTGACGGAACGCTTTGAACAGGGTCTGTTCACGGAAAACATCATGGAGGTATGGGTTAGCATCCCTGGGCTTTTAATCAGTTTTATTTTTGCTGGACTCTTTTTAGGTAAAAAGATTCCCAATTTAAAGACCATTTGGATGACTGCAGGTCCTCAAGTGGCCTATGGTCAATCGGTCGCTTGGGGCCAATATGTGGTCGGGTTACTGTTGACAATATTCCTTTTGACGCCTTTGTTTGGCGCCAATCCCATGAGCGGGGCCTTGATTGAAATTGCTTTTGAAGGGGGTCATGGGACGGCGGCAGGCTTACGCCAAACGTTCATCGATCTCGATTTTGCGGAAGGCGCTGATTTAGCGATGGGACTGGCCACGGTTGGCGTGGTGAGTGGCGTGGTGTTTGGTGTGGTTTTGATTAACTGGGGCGTACGCAAAGGAAAAACCGCCTATTTGAAGAACCCTTCAAGTATTGATGAACGAGAGCTACGCGGCATTGTCGATGAGGAAGTAAGACAAAGCAGCGGGCGGATGACCACGCGGCCCTCCTCGATTGAACCGTTGGCGTTTCATTTAAGTTTTATGATGCTCGCCGTGTTCATTGGCTGGGTCTTGCAACAAGGATTGATTTGGGTTGAAAATCTCACCTGGGGAGCGCAAGGGGACACGTTGATTATGGCGTATCTACCTTTATTTCCCTTGGCCATGATTGGAGGCGTTCTCTTACAAATTATGTTTGATAAATTTGATAAAGATAAGTTGATTGACCGAGAAACCATCAATCGTCTTCAAGGATTAGCGCTTGATTTCCTCATCATCAGTGCGCTTGCTACGTTGTCACTCAGTGTCTTAGGCGAAAACTGGGTGGTGTTTGTGACGCTTGCTCTGAGTGGGATTTTGTGGAACATCGCGATGTTTGTCTTCATCGCAAGAAGAATGATTCCCAAACACTGGTTTGAACGTGGCATTGGAGACTTTGGACAATCGATGGGGATGACTGCGGCTGGTCTAATGCTCATTCGCATCGTTGACGGCAAAGGCGATACGAAGGCGCTCGAAGCTTTTGGCTATAAACAATTGTTGTTTGAACCGTTTGTGGGTGGAGGTTTGATGACCGCCCTAAGTGTGCCACTCATTTTTCAGTTTGGTCCAGTGGCCGTCTTAATCATGACTGCGGCGGTGATGGTGGTTTGGCTTGGTGTCGGACTGCTTTATTTCGGTCGAAAAGCATCTTAGATACCCTCATTCCTGCTTCATGAAAGAGAGTATGCTATACTACACGTAATCAAAGGAGGTTTCGTATGGCTAAAAGAATTGCCCTGTTTGTGGCAGATTTATTTGATGATAATGAACTGTACTACCCGTATTATCGGTTGTTAGAAGAAGGACATCAGGTGGACTTAATCGGTGTGGAAGCGAACATCACCCATAAAAGCAAACACGGTGCTCCAGCACGGACCACCCACAGCATCCAAGACGTCAACGCAAAAGACTACGATGCACTTGTGATTCCCGGGGGATTCTCACCCGATTACATGAGACGCTCAAAAAGCATGATTGCGTTTACGCAGGCGATGGATCAAGCTCGTAAGCCGATTGCGGCCATTTGTCATGGCCCATGGATGATGATTTCGGGATGTGACATCAAGGGGAAAACCTTAACCTGTTATCATTCGATTAAAGACGACCTTATGCATGCAGGGGCTGTGTACGTTGACCAAGCCGTCGCGGTAGATGGTCACTTGATCACCGCCCGCACCCCTAAAGATCTTGGGGTCTTCATGAAAGCTTTAATGGCACAGCTTTAAAGAAAACGCACTTAAGAACACACCTCGGTGTGTTCTTTTTTTGACCTTTTTGTGTGTAGGGTCATGGAAAAAACAACTTTTACGAAAACGTTATAGTAAAAATACTTGTAAAGCCTTACATGATATGATAAACTTTCTACGAAAACGTTATAGTAACGTCCAATGAACAATGTACAAAAAACAAAGAAGTGTCTATCACAAGCCGTTAAAACGAGTTTTTAAGAGCAAAATGAAGCAGCACGCACCGTGACGCTTACATACGCAGAAAGCTGCGTATATTGGCAAAAATGAATGCGATTACATCTACATGTGATTAAAGTACAGGAGGAACATTCAATGCGGGAGTATTACTTTCATCACGACACCTTTGTGATTGAGCAATACAACGAACAAAAACCATTTGCAAACTTTTTACCCGGCATCGCAGGGACCATGGGGATTCCACTGTGGGCCTTTTATGTGAATCGTGGCCAAGGCATCAGTGGGTTTGGTTTGCAAGATAAGAACCATCCCATTATGGCGTTTACACCAGCAAACAAAGCGTATGAAACCGTCGCCTTAGATGGGTTTAGAACGTTCATCAAACATGACGACGGAATCTATGAACCGTTTAAAGTCGACAGCCCTTATCCACATAAAATGATGGTCAACAGTGCTTC
>SKJA01000018.1 GCA_007116105.1 Candidatus Izemoplasma sp. | reverse complement strand
TCATGATTGTGCCAATAAAGGGTGTTCCAACCCTTTCCATGGAAGACGTTGATCCAGTGGATGAGCGCTTCTTTAATGGCCACGACGTTGACGTCACCTTTTGCCCATTTGCCAGGGGTCAGTTCATTGTGGGGGTCAATGTCGGCCCACACATGGCCGAAGTGAATCAACATGTTAAACTCTGTTGAATCAAAGCCAGCGTATTGCAAGGCTTCTTCTTTGCTTGCGCCTCCGGATTCACCTAAAATCAAGAGATCATTGGGGATAAACAGTTCTTGCCCTAACTCACTGAGATAGTCGTGATGTTTGGGGAGTGAAGAAAAGTGTTGATACCCTGGATAATCATCTGGAAAATCCCAGTTCTTTTCAATATGATTGGAAGCGTCAATGCGAAAGCCATCCACGCCAAGATCAATCCACCATTGAATCATCGCTTTGAGTTCGGCGCGCATGTGTGCGTTGCGCCAGTTTAAATCCGGCATTTTTTTTGAAAAAATGTGGAGGTAAAAGCTGTCTGTCGCTTCGTTGAACTCCCACACAGGACCACCAAACCAAGAGCGCCAACGCGTGGGCATCAGGCGTTCACCCGCGTCGTTCGTGTGACCTTGATGCCAAATGTAATAGTCGTGATAGTGGGCATGGTCTGGGTGATTGGGGTCTTTTGCTGCCTCAAACCAAGGGTGTTCATCTGAGGTATGATTCAACACCAGATCGGTCACGATTTTCATGCCTTTGGTGTGGGCTTGTGCGACTAAGGTTTTAAAGTCTTCTAAAGTCCCATAATCTTCACTGACTTTTTGAAAATGACGGACGTCGTAGCCGTTGTCATCCATCGGTGAATCATAGTGAGGGGAAATCCATAGTGTCTCTACGCCTAGGGCTTTTAGATAGTCAAGTTTTTCAACGACACCCATGATGTCACCAATGCCGTCATTGTTTGAATCGTTAAAACTGCGAATGTAGACTTGATAGATGATTGTGTCTTGCCACCATTTTCTTTGCATATCGTAAACTCCTAACTCATGTCATCTTACATACAATATCATATTTTGAAGCGTTTTCAAATGTAAAAACATGTAATCGTTAACACAAAAACGCACCGTAGCATGACCCGTTTTCATGCTATAATGAAAGCGATTTTATTGTAGGAGGTAACATATGAATCGAATCGTTAAACTTGCTTTGTCGTTGGTGCTGATACTCACCTTAATGGCTCATACACAGCTTCTGAGTCTTCACGCTCGTGAAGCGACGACCTTAATCGTCAACTATCATCGTTTTGATGGCCAATACAATCCTTGGTCTGTATGGCTTTGGCAGAATCAACCCGCCTCGGGGGATGGCCAAAACATTCAGTTCAATGGTTTTCATCCGACCACAGGGTCAAGACAGTTGGTCATGCCTTTAGCCGGTACCCATCTTGAAGGCGCCACCCGAGTTGGGGTCATTGTCCGTCAAGGCGACTGGACAAAAGATGTCTCCGTGGATTTATTCATCGATTTAACGAATCCTGATGCCAATGGCGTTGTCGAGGTGTTTTTAGTGTCCCAAGACCCAACGGTGTATTATGGCTTGGATGAGGTTGATTTATCTCACCGCATTCAACAAGTCGATTTCGCTGATTTACAAACGGTTGTCTTTGAAAGTTCAACATCGAACTTACAAGCATCGGATGTCCGTATTTTGGCCAATGGCCAACCCGTACCCTTTTCAAACTTTACCATGACCAACGCACGGGGGCGTTTAACATTAAATCAACCCGTTGACTTAAATAAATCGTATGACATCGAAGCGACCTTCTTTGATCAACCCCAGACCCCTCGTTTAACCAGCATAGGGTTCCGTGGCGTGTACGCTTCAGATGCTTTTAACGATGCTTTTTTCTATGATGGGGCGTTAGGCGCGCTTTATGAAACGACTCAAACCACGTTTAAACTTTGGGCGCCCATTGCTTCTGCGGTGTCTTTAAATCTTTACGAGGTTGGTCATCCCGGACATCTAAGTAGTTTTGATGGTGTCAGCGGCACCGACACACCTTTAAGCACTCACACGCTAACCAACGTCGGACGTGGGGTTTGGGAAGTGACCGTTGAAGGTGATTTACATGGTGTGTACTATACGTATGACATCACAAACAACAACATCACTCACCGTGATGTGGTGGACCCTTACACGCGTTCAACCGGTGTCAATGGTCTGCGAGGCATGGTGGTGGATTTCAGTCGATTAAATCCTGAATTTTGGCAATATGCTTTAAGACCCAACAACATTCAACGGCGCTTAGACAGCATCATTTATGAAGCTCACATTCGTGATTATACGGCGCATGAGACGTGGAATGGACCGGATGCGTATATTGGGAAGTATTTAGGCTTTGTGCATCCTGGCACCACGCATGAAGGGTTTAGTACAGGTTTCGATCACATCATTGAACTGGGCATCACCCACGTTCAACTCTTGCCTGTTCATGACATTGGCATGGCCATCGATGAAACTCGTCTTTTAGACCCTGATTATCGTGACCGTAAAGATACGATCATGAACTGGGGGTACATGACGTTACATTTCAATACCCTTGAGGGGTCATACGCCACCGATCCATTTGATGGCAGTGTCCGCATTGTTGAGTTCAAACATTTAGTTCAGCGTTTCCACGAGCATAACGTTCGTGTGATTCTTGATGTGGTCTATAACCATACCGCCACCAGTGGCGATTCTAACTTTGAGAAAATTTTACCCGGATACTTCTTCCGTTTTGATGACAACGGCAACTTTTCTAACGGCTCAGGCACCGGTAATGAAACAGCCTCAGAACATGCGATGATGCGCAAGTTCATGGTCGATTCTCTTGTCTTTTGGGCCGAAGAGTATCGTATTTCTGGGTTCCGTTTTGACTTGATGCGTTTACACGACGTGGAAACCATGCGTCAGATCCGTGAAGCACTGGATGCCGTTGATCCAACGATTCTTGTCTTTGGTGAACCGTGGGACGCAGGAGGCTCTCGCCTAGACCCCTTAGAAGCCGCGTATTTCCCGAATCTCGACCGGATGGCTGGCGTTGGGGTCTTCAATGATGACTTACGCGACGGCGTGAAGGGTTCCGTATGGGATGCTTTCCAAACCGGTTGGATTCAAGGCAACACCACCTTACGCGAACGTGTTCGTGCAGGCCTCGTTGGGGCAGTCAATCATCCAGAAATCAATTTCCCAGCAACGGGTCGAGGCGCATTCGCCTTACATCCAGAACAAACCATCAACTATGTGACCGCACATGATAACAACACCTTACACGATAAACTTGTCTTAAGTTCCGGTGTGGATACCCCAATCGAACTGATTCAGGCGATGCAAAAACAAGCCAACGCCATTGTCTTAACGTCTCAAGGCATTCCCTTCTTACACGGTGGTGTGGAGATGATGCGTACAAAACCGTGTACGATCATTGATGGTGAGCCTCAAGGCGAATGCGATCGTTTACTGCTGTTTGATCATAACTCGTATCGTTCGCCTGATCAAACCAACGCCATCGATTGGCAATGGAAAGTCGATCATCACCATGTCTTCGAATTTTATAAAGGCATGATTGCACTTCGTAAAGCCATCAATGTCTTTACCTATGATTCTGCAGAACTCATTAACAGTCGCATCACGTTTACCCCAATCACCGACAACAACAACGTCATCAGTTACTTCATTTATGACCCTGAGAGTGATTGGGAGTATGTGATTGTCGCACACAACAATGCCATGCAAGAGCGGACCCTGGATTTACTTGGGATGGAGTGGAACATGGTCATGAACCGTGACCGTGCTGGCTTAGCCACCATTGAAACAGTCTCAGGCACGTATCGAATGATGCCAAATGAATCGGTGGTGCTTTACCGCGCAGCAAGAAACAGTACGTGGCCAAAAACAACGTTGGATGACAATACCGTGTACCTTTTTGCCAACAACAGCACCCTCGCAACACATCAAGTGGCCGCACAAGCACGTCAACAGGGACATCACGTGGTGATTGTGAACACCAGCGACGCCATCCGTTACTTCGATGAAGCGCAGCTAAGTGCGAATCCTAATGCGCCTTTGATGTTGTTAGGCAGTGAGCTCATCGTGGGTGAAAGTGCCATGTTGAGTCATTTTGGAGTCGTGGACTCAAGCGGATCTTCATGGATCGTGTTAACGGTCAGTATCATCGCCGGCGTCGCCCTCATTGGTGGTGCGGCTGGGTTTATCCTGTTAAAGAAAAAATAAACTAAGAAGGTGCCTTGCACCTTCTTTCATAGAAGGAGTTTGACGATGAATTTTGCTTCTTGGCACCACGCTGCGAAATCACCGATGGCGTTCATGATCGATCATGAGACGCTTCATTTAAGGTTTCAAGCAGAAAAGCATAGCGTAAGTTCGGTTAAAGTGATTGCGGGCGATCCCTTTTACTATGACCGCCGCGAGGGTGAGTATGTCTGGGTGCCCTCAACCCTCGATGCACCCATGCGCTTAGAACACACCACCCCTTTACATGATGTCTATCACCTCACCATCAAAGCCCCTTATTTAAGAATCAAATACGCGTTTATCATCAATGACCGGTATTTGTATGGCGCTCGTGAGATACTCGATTTAAAGGAGAGTCCGGCGTTAAAAACGAATTTGTTCAACTACTTCAATTTCCCTTTCCTTCTTGAAAAAGATCGCTACCGTGCCCCAGCGTGGGCTTCAAACCAACTGTGGTACAGCATTTTCCCCGCGAGATTCGCCAAAAGTAAACACCCCCAGCTCAAACGACCACTGAGGGATTGGGATGATCACACCGACATTTCGAACAAGGATGATTTTGGTGGCGATTTACCCGGGCTGATTGAACGACTGCCCTACCTTGCGGAGTTGGGCTTTACTGGTCTTTATTTGACGCCTATCTTTACCGCCATTTCACACCATCAATACGACACCTTGGACTATTACCAAGTCGATCCTAAATTCGGCACAAACGACGATTTAAAGAACTTGGTTAAAAAGGCGCATGCGTTGGGCCTAAAAGTCATGCTTGATGCCGTCTTTAATCATTTGGGAGTCTTTCACCCCTTCTTTCTCGATGTCTTAGAGAAAGGGAAAGCCTCACCATACTATGCTGGGTTTTATGTATTGGATGAGGACAAACCGCTCTTACCTTTTTCTGTGGATGAACTGAAGAGCATGTCACATCAAGAGATACGCGCCGCGTTGACACCCGACACGCTCAATTACCGCACGTTTGGGTTTACACCATTCATGCCTAAGATAAATTTAGAAGATCCGTTCATGCGTCACTATTTCTTAGACGTCACGAAACATTATCTTGAAGTCTATGAGATTGATGGGTGGCGTTTGGATGTCTCAAACGAAATCTCTCATGATTTTTGGCGGGCGTTTCGACAAACCGTTAAAGCTGTGAATCAAGACGCCTACATTGTCGGCGAAAACTGGGATGAATCCAACCCTTGGTTGATGGGGGATCAATACGATGCGGTGATGAACTATGG
>SKJA01000173.1 GCA_007116105.1 Candidatus Izemoplasma sp. | reverse complement strand
TTTTAGACACCATACATCCCATAGCACTTTACTTCATCATTTTTGTGGTTAAGATTTTTGAAGTTGCCATCTCGACGTTCCGGATTGTCATTGTGACCAAAGGTGAACGTCTAAAAGGCGCCATCATTGCCTTTTTTGAAGTCAGTATTTGGGTCTTACTTGCGGCCACCGTGTTAACAAACATTACCGAAGATCCTTTTAAAATCTTTGTCTATGCAGCGGCGTTTTCCATTGGAAATTTTAGTGGCTCCAAGATGGAAGAAAAACTCGCGTTAGGCACCGTTAAAATCGAAGCCATTGTCAAAAAAATACACGGTCGAACGCTCACTCGCGCTCTCAGAGAGACCGGTTTGGCAGTGACGTCTGTGGATGCGTACGGCCGCGATGACTTAAAAGAAATCATTTACATGCATGTGCCTCGTAAACGCATCAAGCAAACGATGGATTTAGTACGCTCATTTCAATCGGATGTGGTGATTACGGTCAGTGACATTCGTCCGGTCTATGGGGGCTATGGTGTGCTAAGAAAGTAAGCCTAACGCTTACTTTTTTCATGGGTTCGAGGGGATAAAAAACTATACTTAACCAACGAACTATGGTATTATAATTAATTGTAGATAGAAAAGAAAAGAGGAATAAAAGATGACAGAACCTAAACGTTTTACCATGGATTTAGATGGTAAAAAACTCGTCGTCGAAATTGGAGAAGTGGCGAAGCAGGCCACTGCAGCAGCAATTATTCGATACGAAGATACGGGTGTCCTCAGCGTCGCCCAAGTATCTAAACAACCCAGCACCTTAGATTTCTTCCCACTGCATGTGATGTACACGGAAAAGCTATACGCCGCAGGCAAAATCCCAGGAGGCTTTTTCAAACGCGAAGGACGCCCTTCAGAACTTGAAACCTTAACCGCCCGTCTGATTGATCGCCCGATTCGCCCCTTATTTCCTGATGGTTACAAACACGACATTCAGTTGATCAACACCGTGGTCAGCGGAAACGTCGCGTACTCTCCACCACTCACCGCCATGTTCGGGAGTTCACTCACGCTTGCACTCTCACCAGCGCCCTTTGAAGGCCCTATTGCGGGTGTTCAAGTCGGTCGTGTGGATGGCACCTTTGTCTTAAATCCTAATGAAGAGGATTTAGAGCGTTCAGACATTGACCTCATTGTCGCCGGCACAAAAGATGCGATCAACATGGTTGAAGCTGGCGCGAAAGAAGTCTTAGAAGCCGACATGTTAGATGCGATGATGTTTGGCCATGAGTGGATTAAAAAACTGATTGCCTTCCAAGAAGAGATTGTCGCTGAACTTGGTCAAGAAAAAGCGCAAACGACACTTGTCGAACAAGATAGCACCATCACTGAGTACGTCGATCAACACTACGGTAAAGCGATCATCGAGGCGGTTCAAAGCCAAGATCGTCAACAACGTTCTGAACAACTCGGTGTCATTCATGACGCGCTTGAAACACATTTTGAAACGCACTTTGCGGCGCTTGATAAAGATGACCGTAAAGCGAAACTGCGCGAGGTAAAACAATGGGTGGACACACTCGTTAAAAAAGAAGTGCGTCGTTTGATTGTCGAAGAAGCCATTCGTCCCGATGGTCGTGGTTTAGAAGACATCCGTCCACTCGAATCGAAGATTGACATCTTCGAACGTACCCACGGAAGTGCCTTATTCACCCGTGGTCAAACACAAGCCTTGAGTGTGACGACCTTAGGCGCCCTAGGCGAACACCAAATCATCGATGGTTTAGGTGAAAACGGCTATAAACGCTTTATGTTGCATTATAACTTCCCAGCCTACAGTGTTGGTGAAAACGGTCGTTATGGGCCACCTGGTCGCCGTGAAATTGGTCATGGTGCCCTAGGGGAACGTGCCTTATTACAGGTGCTTCCAAACGAAGAAGATTTCCCGTACACCGTTCGTGTGGTCTCAGAAATTTTAGAGAGTAATGGTTCGACCTCACAAGCCAGTATCTGTGCAGGCTGTATGTCTTTAATGGCCGCAGGCGTGCCGTTAAAAGCGCCCGTTGCGGGCATTGCGATGGGACTCATCAGCGATGGCAAAACGCACCGTGTACTGAGTGACATTCAAGGACTTGAAGATCATTTAGGCGACATGGACTTTAAAGTAGCCGGGACCAAAGATGGCATCACGGCATTACAAATGGACATTAAACTAAAAGGTCTTTCAAAAGAAATTCTTCAAACAGCACTGGAACAAGCACGTGCTGGTCGTTTACACATTTTAGACAACATGTTATCCGCCATTCCTGAGCCACGTAAAGAGGTATCGAAATACGCACCTAAAGTTAAAATCATCTTCATCACACCCGACAAGATTCGTGATGTCATTGGCCCAGGTGGTAAAATCATCAGCGACATCATTGATAAATGTGACAATGTCAAAATTGACATTGAACAAGACGGTCGTGTGACTGTCATGCACACAGACATTGATCCAATCAACCGTGCTTTAGCGATGATTGCAGATCTTGTTCGCGTCGCCGAAATTGGTGAAGTTTACCGCGGTAAAGTCGTCCGTATTGAAAAGTTTGGTTGTTTTGTGGAATTATGGAAAGGGACTGACGGTTTGTGTCATATCTCGAAGTTAGCCCATGAAAGAGTCGACAAAGTTGAGGATGTTGTCAAACTGGGTCAATTGATTGACGTTAAAGTCATCGGCATTGACGACCGCGGTCGCATCGATTTATCCTACAAAGCGACACAACCGAAACCAGAAGTTAAAAAAGCTGATTAATTTTTATACTCTTTGAGACAATCGAGCCGCTTTGGCGGTTAGGAAAGTCCATGCTAGCACAAGCTGTGATGCTTGTAGTGATTGTGATAGAGGAAACCATAACTCTATGCACACCTTCGGGTGTGACGGCTGAGCGAAGCACTCCCTGAGTGTGGAGCCTTTAAAAGTGCCACAGAGACGAGCTTGCTTAGCGATAGGCAAGGTGGAACGGGTAAACCCCGCAAGCTAGAAACCCAAATTATGGTAGGGGCACCTCAGCGAGGGAATCGAACCTCAACGGGGGCGCTTAGGCGCAGATAAATGATTGTCACCGTTTACGGGACAGAACATGGCTTATGATAAGAGTATCTTAAAAGACGCTTTCGAGCGTCTTTTTCGATGAAACACGTGAAATTAAGCAAACATTAGGGTATAATACTTAAGAGTTTTTATGAAAGGATGATGGTGTGCAATCACTCGATTTTAATGCCATTCGCAAGCGTCAAGACACCATTCGTAATTTTTCCATTATTGCACACATTGATCATGGCAAAAGTACCTTGGCAGACCGTATTTTAGAGTTTACCAAAAGTATCACTGCACGTGAAATGAAAGCGCAGTTGCTCGATTCTATGGATCTTGAACGAGAACGTGGCATCACCATTAAGTTAAACGCCGTCCAAATTAAGTATCACCACCACGACGGTAATTCGTATATTTTCCATCTCATCGACACGCCTGGGCATGTCGATTTTACCTATGAAGTCTCGCGTTCGCTCGCGGCCTGTGAGGGCGCGATTTTAGTTGTCGATGCGGCTCAAGGGATTGAGGCTCAAACATTGGCGAATGTTTATTTGGCATTAGACAATGATTTAGAGATTCTTCCGGTCATCAATAAAATCGATTTACCCAGCGCCGATATCCCTAAAGTCCGCGCAGAAATTGAGGACATTATTGGTCTGGATGCCTCAGAAGCAGATCTGGTCAGTGCAAAAGAAGGCATCGGCATTGAAGGTATTTTAGATCACATTATTGAAAAAGTACCGGCCCCCAAAGGCGATGCTCAAGCCCCGTTAAAAGCACTCATTTTCGACTCGTATTACGACAGTTATCGAGGCATCATCCCATCGATTCGTATCATTGAAGGAACCGTTCAAAAAGGCGACACCATCTACATGATGGCCAGTAAAAAATCCTACGAGGTTGTTGAAGTCGGGGTAAACACTCCAAAATCAGTGCCTGTGGACTATTTGGCACCTGGCGATGTTGGTTATCTCGTTGCGTCCATTCGCGACATTGAAGACGTGCGCGTGGGTGACACCATCACCCAACTTCACCGTAAGGCCATCACCCCACTGCCTGGGTATCGTCAGATGAACCCAATGGTGTTTTGTGGGTTGTTTCCAATTGATTCAAACGACTATGAAGATTTAAAAGAAGCGCTCTCTAAATTAAAGTTAAATGATGCCTCCTTGATGTTTGAACCCGAAACCTCCAGTGCTTTAGGTTTTGGCTTTAGAACAGGCTTTTTAGGCATGTTGCATATGGAAATCATTCAAGAGCGTATCGAACGTGAGTTCAAGATTGATTTGATTGCGACCGCACCCAGTGTGATTTATCATGTCTATGATCCCAAAGGCAACATGACAACCATTGACAATCCAGCGCACCTCCCTGACGTTCAGTTCATCGATCGCATTGAAGAACCCCTCGTCAAGGCCACCATCATGAGCCCTAAAGAGTATGTAGGAAATGTGATGGAACTGTGCCAAAATAAGCGTGGCATCTTTAAGAACATGACGTATGTCGGTGAAAGCCGCGTCGAGTTGATTTATGATTTACCGTTACTCGAAATTGTCTATGACTTTTTTGATAAACTTAAATCTTCCTCCAAAGGGTATGCTTCGCTTGATTATCAGTTTTCACATTACCAGCCGAGCAAACTTGTCAAAATGGACATTCTCATCAACGCAGAAGTGGTGGATGCACTGTCTGTGATTGTTCACCGTGATTTTGCTTTTAGACGCGGAAAAGCCATCACCGATAAACTCAAGGACCTCATTCCTAGACAAATGTTTGAAGTTCCGATCCAAGCTGCCATCGGGTCAAAAATCATCGCCCGTTCAACCATTCGTGCGATGCGTAAAAACGTCCTCGCAAAATGTTATGGTGGCGATGTTTCAAGGAAGCGCAAGCTTTTAGAGAAACAGAAAAAAGGGAAAAAACGGATGAAGAGCGTGGGCAGTGTGGAAGTGCCGCAAGAAGCGTTCTTAAGCGTCCTGTCGATTGACGATTAAAAAGGAGGTTGCGTGTGCGCTTAGGTGTTTATGTTCATGTGCCGTTTTGTGATCGTATTTGTGTGTACTGTGATTTTGCCAAAGAGGTTGCAAACGACACAAAAAAAGCACAGTACCTCGATGCACTAGAAGAAGAAATGGCTTACTACCAAGACTTTTTTAAGCATGCACGTACACTGTATGTTGGCGGGGGCACGCCAACCGCATTACCTTATCCCCTACTAGAGCGATTGTTACAGCATCTCTCGAGTCGGCTGCCAATGGACGCACTTGAAGAGTTTACCATTGAAGCCAACCCCAACGATGTCACTCAAGAAATCGCTCAGCTTTTCAAACGCTATGGTGTGAATCGAGTGAGTTTGGGTGTCCAAACCTTTGCCAACCATCACCTTAACTTTTTAAACCGAACACATCAAGCTCAAGACGTGAAATTGGCGGTTCAAATCTTAAGGGACGCAGGCATCAACAACCTCAA
>SKJA01000047.1 GCA_007116105.1 Candidatus Izemoplasma sp. | reverse complement strand
TCATTGTGAAAGCCGACGCGCTGAGCACACTTAAAAAGCGTAAAACCGTGGCGGGAACGCTTGCTAAAAACACGCAGCCGTTGCATGTGGCAATCGACACGTTTGAGGGGCACGGGGGGTTATTTTATGAAGCGCTTGCGCTTGCTCACTATCGTTTCGATGTGGTCAAAGGAAAAACATATAAACCTTTGACGCCTCTTACAATCATCACTGAAAAGGCCGAAGCTCTTAAACCACATCAAATTGTCTCAGACGCCATCAACGTCACAAAAACACTGGTCAACACCCCATATTCTCATCTTACTGCGTTAGAGCTAGCTGAACTCGCTCAAACCTACGCGTCTTATCCCCATACTGAAGTGACCGTTTTAGAAAAAGAAGCCATTGAAGCGTTAGGCATGGGTGCTTTCTTAGCGGTCAACAAAGGCTCCATTGTGCCCCCACGTCTCATTCACATCAAGTACCGTCATGGCGGGGATAAACCACTCACTACGTTGATTGGTAAAGGCGTCATGTTTGACACAGGCGGCTATTCCTTAAAGCCAAGCACCAGCATGCCCACCATGAAAATGGACATGGGGGGTGCTGCGAATGTGATGGGCGTGATGCAAGCACTCGCACAACTCGAAGCCACCGTGAATGTGGACGGACTGATTCTTGCGACGGACAACCGGATTGGTGAACACGCGATCGTGCCCGATGACATCGTCAGAGCAGCCGATGGCACCACCATTGAAATCGTCTCAACCGATGCAGAAGGCCGTCTAACCCTAGCCGATGCGCTGTGGTATGCGCAAGAACAAGGCGCCCAAAAAATACTCGACATGGCGACCCTCACGGGTGCTGTGGTGGCTGCCCTTGGTAGTACGCATATTGGTGCTTTCACCAACGATGAAACCTATTTGAAAGCATTCTTAAAGAGCGCTGAAAAGGCGGAAGAGAAGTTTTGGTGGTTGCCTCAAGAAGAAGCCCACAAAGAAGGTCTTAAATCGCACGTCGCCGATCTTAAAAACAGCGGTCCCCGTGTGGCTGGCGCCTCCGTGGCCGCGGCGTTTTTAAATCATTTCGTCAAACCGAGCGTCCCTTGGATTCATTTAGATGTTGCAGGGGTGACATATGAAGAGAAACAAGGTGCAACAGGGCGTGTCGTTAAAGCCGTGTTGCAACATGTTTTAGACAACGCATAAACACCATAAAAAAAGTAAGCCTTAGTGTTGAGGCTTACTTTTTTAATGCCTGATAGTCATGAATGCCCCCAAGGTTGGTGACGGTGTAGCCTTGTTGTTGAAGCACATAGGTTAAATATCCAGAGCGGGCACCTGAATTACACATAAGGTAGAGGGCTTTGGATTTATCAAACAGCTTCATGAGCGCTTCTGCATTTGAAACGGCGTTTTCAGTGTCGGGATTGCGGACATACGTCACGATGTTTTGATGGATTAAAGCGGTGTAAAAAGGGATGCATTGAAACCCTTCGATGAAACCATCCATTTGGAGCTCGTAGGGCTCACGAACATCAACGAATTGGCAGTTCTCATCGGTTAAATGGGCTTCGACATTGGAAAAATTAATGATTGACATGTGCCACCACGGCTTCTTGAATGGCGGTATAGTCGTCTTCTTTTAGCTCCGACATCCGGTTTAAGGTAGTCAACTTCATGCCGTCGTTTTCATAACGTGGAATCAGATGCAAATGGATGTGATACACCGACTGTAACGGCTGATCGTTGTTGTTTACGACATTCAGTCCAATCGGATTAAACGCTTTTTTTAAGGCGCGTGCAAGCATCGGAACTTTTGCGAACAGGGTGCGCGCTAACGCTTCATCCATCTCATAGACATTGTTCACGTGTTTTTTAGGAATGAGCAGGGTATGGCCCTTCGTTCCTTGGGTGATGTCTAAAAAAGCTAAGACATCGTCATCTTCATAAAGACGATACGCGGGAATCTCACCTGCGACGATTTTGCAAAACACACACATCTTATTGTCCTCCTCGAACTAAAGCAATTAAATCACGCATGCTCTTGAGCATGTGCGTTGGATTGACTTGTGCTAAATGATCTTCGCCTTTGATGGCCCAGGCGATGCCGGCCGCATCAATCCCAGCATTAAACCCTGCGAGGATGTCGCTTTGGTTGTCGCCAATCATCAACGCTTTTGCGCCGGTTTCTGCGCCTAAGAGGCGAAGCGCTAAGGAAACTGGCTCTCCGTTAGGTTTTGGTTGAACGACATCATCCAAACCAACGAAGGCTTCAAAATAATGTTCTAGTCCATAATGCTGCACGCTAGGGAGTGCGCCCTCTTTAAATTTAGAAGTGACGATGGCCATTTTAGCCCCCATGGAATGGAGTGCATCCAATGTTTCTTTGACCTCGGGATAGAGGGTATGTGACTGGGCTTCATGTTGCCGATAATACGCTCGGTACACATCGACGAGCTCTTGGAAAGGAACCGCAGGGATGAGTTGTTTAAAGATGGTCTCCAATGGAGGACCGATTAAATCAATGATGTCCTGATCGCTAAAGTGCTTATCGGGTAAGTATTGCTTAAAGGTATAGCGATAGCTTGCGATGATGATGGGGTTGGTGTCAATCAAGGTACCGTCCAGATCAAATAGGACGTAAGGGTAGTTCAACATAGTATCACCTAGTGTCATTGTACCAAAAACACAGGGTTGTGCATTGCAAAAAACAAAAAAATGTCTATAATGTAAAGTGAAAGTTAGGTGAAGCGCATGTTATCTGTACTTAGCACTTTAAAAGATCGTGTCATAGGGAAAAACGTTCGAGTGGTTTTTCCAGAAGGAAACGACCCACGCATTGTGGAAGCTGTCAATCAGTTAGCGGCAGACAATGTTCTTACGCCAGTGGTGTTGAACGCTGCGGGCAACACGGAGTTTCATCCGAATGTGAACGTCGTGGATATGGGAAATGATCCACGAAATCCAGCGTTACTAGAAGCCTTCTTAGCCGCTCGTGCTGGAAAGTTAGAACGCCATGAAGCCATCGAATGCATGAAACAACCCAATTATTATGGGACCTTGCTAGTGTTAACTGGCGAAGCGGATGGGTTAGTCAGTGGTGCCATTCACTCCACAGGCGAAACTGTTAGACCAGCGCTCCAGTTAATTAAAACTAAGCCAGGCATCCTAAGAACCTTCGGCTACTTCTTAATGTTAAAAGAGGATCTCGCCTACATCATGGGAGATTGTGCGATTAACCCGAATCCATCGGCGGATGATTTAGCGTCGTTTGCAATTGAGTCTGCCAAAGCAGCAACGATGTTCGGCATTGATCCAAAAGTTGCGATGTTATCCTATTCAACCAATGGTTCAGCGAACACAGAAGATGCTCAAAAAGTCAAAGCGGCAACCTTAAAAGCCAAAGAGATTGACCCCAACCTTGCGGTTGACGGCGAAATGCAATTTGATGCTGCGGTCGTCCCTTCCGTTGGACAAGCCAAGTTTCCGGGTTCAACTGTGGCGGGACATGCAAACGTCTTTGTCTTCCCAGATCTAAACAGTGGCAACATCGGCTATAAAATGGTTCAACGCTTAGGTGGATTTGAAGCCATCGGGCCTGTTCTAGCAGGCTTAAAAAAACCGGTCAACGATCTCTCTCGCGGCTGCAACAGCACAGACGTTTATAACTTGGCCATCATCACTGCCGCTCAAGCTCTTGACGCCTAGCGTCAACGAGCTTTTTTTATGCTATAATGAGACAAGGTGAATGCGATGAAAACATGCGTGATTATATATAATCCCAAAAGTGGGAAAGAACGTTTTAAAAAGGCGCTTCCAACCGTTGTTAAGCGGTTAGAAGCGCTAGGTTTCACGTGTAACATAGTGCCCACAGAGTACGCCAGACACGCCACTCAACTCTATAAAGAGGCTGCGTACAATAAAGTGGATCTCGTGGTCGTGAGTGGTGGCGACGGGACCATGAACGAAATCACCAATGCGGTGGCTAAAGTAAAACACGCGCCACCCATTGGTTATATCCCTAGTGGGACTGCGTGCGACTTAGCCCATACACTAGGGATACCTAAAAACATTGATAAAGCACTCGATGTGATCGAGTTTGGGGAATTGAAGCAAATGGACATCGCACAAAGTGCTCAAGGCTATTTTGCGTATGTCAGTGCCATCGGAAACTATGTGGATATCTCCTATAAGGCCAATCGTATTCTAAAGCGATATTTAGGGTATGCTGCGTACATCATTGTCGGGGTTCGCGCGTTTTTTACCGTACCCATGATTAAAGCAAACATCACCGTCGATCAAACATCCAAACGCGGGGTGTATTCTTTGATTTTGATTCTAAACTCACGCTATGTCGCAGGCTTTGATTTGATTCGAAAGCCGAAACTTGACGACGGCGAGTTAAATGTTATTGCTTTTCCTTACGTTCCTCTATTCAACAATGTTTTGTTTTTATTAGCCTTCTTACTCAGAATTCGTAAGATTCCAGGTGTGACGTACTTGAAAGGTCGTCAAGTACACGTGGTAACCAATCATCACCGTAGTTGGAATGTCGATGGTGAAGGCGCGAACAGTGGGAATCAACAAGTCCGCATTATCAAAAGAGCATTGCCCATCTATGTGCACCCTAAGAAAACACTCTATTTCGCAGACGAGGCGTCTTCATGAAGCCAATCTTTGTTGTTGAAGGCCGACACGATGCGATGCGATTAAAAGCAATCGATGCGACGCTAGAGGTTGTTGTGACAGGCGGGTCAAACATGCACCGAGACGTGTTTGAAGAACTAGAGCGGTTAAAAGAAACTAGAACACTCGTCCTATTCTTAGATCCTGACCATGCAGGCATGAAAATACGTAAACGACTTGAACATTCATTAGGACCTTGCGCTCACATTCACCTTCAACCAGAAGTTTGCACCGACAAAAGCAAAGGAAAAATTGGTGTGGAGCATGCCTCTAACGAAACCTTAAAAGAAGCGTTAAATCGGATTCAATATGCGGATGTTCCACGTGGAACATTGGCGTATGAAAAGTATCAAGAACTATTTGTAATATCATCAAATTCAAGAAAGAATCGACAACGCATTGCACAACACTATCACTTGCCGATGGGGAATGGTAAAGCCTTTTACCAAACACTCAATCGACACGCCATCACGGAAGTCATGATTCAAGAGGGGTTAAACCATGAATAAACCTAGAGCAAAAAAGTATTTTGGCCAAAATTTCCTTGTCGATCGCAACATGCAGGATAAAATAGTTCGCTTAGCAAACTTAAAAGGGCATGAAACGGTGCTTGAAATTGGTCCTGGAACAGGTGCTTTAACCCGTCATTTGATCAAACAAGCCAAACAAGTGATTGCTTATGAGATCGATCGGGACTTGATTCCTCATTTAGAGGAAGAATTCGGTCCTCAAGGACTCGTGTTGATAGCTGAGGATGTGTTAAAAAGAGACATCGATGAAGATTTACTGACCATCGATCCAACACTTGAAGAAGCCATTGTCGTAGCCAATTTACCCTATTACATCACCACACCCATCTTGTTTAAGTTATTGGAGACCTCACACATTGTTCAAACCATCATTGTGATGGTTCAACACGAGGTGGCCATGCGC
>SKJA01000159.1 GCA_007116105.1 Candidatus Izemoplasma sp. | reverse complement strand
TGAGGCGATCAACCCTTGAGCGTTGGCTTCTTTGGTGGGCACGCCTGCGGATTCATGCGGTGTTTTGGTGATCATTTTGGTTGCTTGGCCCATCGAGGCGACCACAGAAGCCATCGAGATGAGCGCTAAGGCTGCGGATTCATCCGCAGGAAACCCGCCCATCCACTGATGGAACACCGTGGTGACAACCACGTCGTTGTAGCCAAACAGTTTCAAGTAATAAGTCGTCAGCGTCTCCAGTGTTTGTAAGGCGGCGACGTCTTGGATCATGTGTCCGCCCATGCCGTAGCCTACGGTGAGATGTTTGACGCCTTGTTCAGCCGCCAAAAGTGCTTCAATGATGGCGACCGTGTGCGAGATGCACGGAGGCACGAGAGTGCCGGTTAAGGGACCAAAGGGTTCCCGGTTTAAACGAATGCCGTGTTCTTCATAGTAGCCCACCAAACGGTCGGCGTATTGCCAGTAACGAATGGAATCTTCTAAGGCGATGTTTTTCGCGTAAGGGATGTTGTATGAGATGCCTCCACCTTCGTTGGAGGTCCACCCGGCCGCATGGATGATTTCACTCAATAAGCGGGCATCGGGCGTGCCGTGACGGGCTTGTAAAGGACGATCGACCGCATCTAAGACGGCTTTACATCCTGCCACGCCATGATTGACCGCGGGAAAGCCATTGAGCATCGAACGTTTTTCCCGTTTGGATGCTTTGATGCCATCTTCGGCTTGATCGTAACGGTTATGTCGGGTGTACGCATCGATCGTAGACGGCAACAAATCGGCGCCTCCAACGTTTTGTAAATACGTAAGTAAATCGATGTGATCTTCAACCAACGCCACCCCGGCCCGCGGTTGGGTGAGGGTGATGCCTTTGGCTTTGGCTTCATCAAGCACCGCCGCAAAGTTTTTATGTTTTGGCACCGCTTTGAGTGTTTCAATGGCACGCTCCAATTGGAGTGCGTCGTCGGTGCCTGTGGGCCAAGAGGTTAAAATTTTGGCCCGTTTGGCCATAAAATAATCTAAATCTAATTTTTTGTTTTCTAACATGGTCGTCTCCTAGACAAGATGTCTTTTCATGAGTTTAAGGGCGAGTTTAGGGTGCTTTTGCGCGAGCAAGCCCATCGCTGAAAGCAGGTAATCTTGATCGAGTAAGATGGTGGGATTGGTGGGTCTAAGTTCAAGCTTGCGTTCACTTTTTTGATTCACTTCTTGAAGGATGTTTTTGGCGTTGGGGTGATTGATTAAAATCCCGCCCGTGCCAATCACATATTGAATGTCGCTTAAGTCTTTCCCGATTTGGTAGTACATGTTGCCAAGCGGTGTATACACCACTTCAACATGTCCGACATGGCGCGACATGGATAAATCACAACAGATGCGGGCTAAGGCTTGGTCGAAATCGCGTTCGTTGTCATTTTCTGGTAAGTAATCCACATTGTTGAAGCGCTTTAAAGCCGCTGCTTCAATGTCGCCTTCGTAGTTGGTGTAGCGTTTAAACTCGTAAGGAGAGACTAACGACAACAACGCTTTAGCGCTGTAGCGCATGCCTAAATCCCCTTCGACGGTGCGTTTGGCAAAGGGTTCTTGAAGGCCTTTAAAGATGACTTCGGTGCGTTTAGGATAGCCTTGACCGATGGTGTGAACGTCGGTGGTGGCGCCCCCCACATCGATCACCATCAGCTCACCATAACCGCTCTCATCTTCATACCCTTTGGCCAACAGTTCTGCGGCCAACAACACCGCCTCAGGCGTGGGCATGATGATGTCGCCGATGGTTTGTTCGGCGGTTTTGATGCCTTTGGCTTCGACGATTTTGGTGATGAAGATTTGGCGAATGACGTGTTTGGCTTCATCAACGTTTAACGTTCTTAGTGCGGGCATCACGTTGTCGACGATGTAATATTCGATGTCGGTGCCTTCAAAGAGCGCTTCAATGTCGTCTTGGGCGTCTTTGTTGCCAGCGACGATGATGGGTTTTCCCAGTTGCGCATCTTTCAGTTTTTTTGCGTTGTGCAAGATGCATTCGGTGTTGCCCCCATCGGTGCCACCGGCCAATAAAATAATGTCAATCGGGGCTTCTTTGAGTGCTTTGATGTCTTTGCGGCCTAGATGATGAGAGAACACGTGGTTGACCAAAGCCCCTGCGCCTAAACAGGCGCGTTTGGCGGCTTCCACGGTCAGTTCTTCAACGAGTCCGATGGCGGCCATTTTCAGTCCGCCTGCGGCGGATGAACATGCTGAAATCCCGGTGATGGCACCAGGCAGTGGATGATGGGTTTCAAGTGTTTTAAGTGCCGCATTAAACCCTTCCATGACGTTGGTTTTAACCGTGGTAGGGGCGCTTGCGGTACCGACGACGAGACCGTGTTGCAAATCGACGGCAGTCAACTTGGTGTACGTCGATCCGAAATCAACGAGAAGGTGTACGCTCATGCCATCCCTAAATCGGCTTTGATTTCGGCGAGTGCACTTTCAATGTTGGCTCCGGGTGGGTAGACCCGGTCAAACCCCATTTTTTTAAAGCGGGCCTCGACCGCTTTAAAGTCTTGTTTCCCCACGACGATGTTTCCACCGACGTACAGTTTAACGTGGTTTAAGCCTGCTTCGACGCATTTTTGCTTAAAGTATAAACAGTCCATTTCGCCATGGCCGTAAAGGCTGGAGACCAAGATGGCGACGGCGTTGGTTTCAATTGCCGCATGAATGAAATCTTCTTGTGTTGAAAGGACCCCGATGTTGACGACGTGAAAGCCGGCTTCTTCAAGGACATGGTGAATGATTTTATTCCCCACAGCGTGCACATCTGCACCAATGACACCGATGACAACGGTTTTCATAGTTTGCTGATCCTTCTTTCTCTAAAGAGTTGCTTTATAGCGTGATGTAAACGCTTTTATATTCAACTTCATTATACGCCTATCATCGATGAAATCAAGCCCTTAATCGGTTTTTTTTCGGTTTTTTTTAGGGCCTGAAAGATGGCCGTATTTCAGGCCAAAAAAAACACCATCCTTACGATGGTGTTAAGACGCTTTTCGCGTGTGCATTTTTTTGCGAATAGCGTAAATAATAGTCCTCAAATTCAGTGCTGTAACGAATGAAACGATCGAGGATGTAGGGTTCAAAATAGGCTTTAAACTCGAGTTGTAATAACTCCAGTGCACGCTTGTGGGTGAGCGCGGTTTTATAGTTGCGTGGTTGTCTTAAGATTTCATAGATTTCAGAGAGTAATATGATTTGACCCTCTTGGGAGCGTTGGACTTGTTTCATCTTATCGGTGAACGCTTTATCGGCGGTTTTTTCAAAATGTGCGCGCACGATGTCTTCACTCTTTTGGTTGAGTTGAAGTCGTTTGATGATGACCGAACCTAGAATCGTTTTGTCGCGGATGATTTGATAATCGCGTTCGGTCAACACTTCTTTTTCATCGTAATCTTCAATCGATAAATCTTCTTTACGGTCAACGTGAATTTTCGAGTACTCATAGATTTCGGTACACACATTGGGCGATAACCCCAACACGTTGCCCAGTCTCGAAGCAATCTCCGCCACACGCGTGGCCGCATGCATGGCGTCTTTGGCGCTGTGGGATTCACTGTTAAAGACACCGATGACGTCAAAGACATCGCCAACGACGGCTTTAAAATCCGCTTCCATGTCACGTCGTTTGATCAATTCTTCTTTCCGTTTCGTGTTCATCATTTCACCAATCGCGACGGAAGAATACAGCGCGATGTTAAAGATGATGAGGACAAGTGTTCTTAAGAAGATGTCGATGGTCACTTCCGGATGGGTGATCCACAAGAAGGTGTATAGATCTTCCAGTGAGGTCGCATACAAGTAAAGTGGGTACATGATGATGATGTGAATGACCGTCATTAAGACGAGCACCCATTTAAATAAAAAGCGTAACAGGTTGGCGTCTTGGTACAAGGCGATGACCACCAAGGAGAAATAGATTAAGACATAGCCTGCTTGGGTGATTGAGAACAAGTTAAACATCGTCTCATCCCCCCCAATTTCAAGGGTGCCTGCGCCCACACGCAGTTTGATGTACACACCAAACGACGCTAAGATGATGTAAACAGACGCAATGTACATGGCCATCTGTTGTTTAAGAAGCGTTCTGGGTTCTTCATTGATGATGCGTTTTAAGGTGGTGTTGATCGTAAACATGACCAACCCGAAACCGGCAATGACGATGTAGTTTGGGGTTTGTGAGCCTAAGACGGTGAAGACTAAAAAGACGACGTTGGTCACGCGAATGATGTTTTTGATGACGCGGTTGCGTCGGTATAGGACGCTTTTCTCATCGAGAATGTCGACGCCCGATTCTAAGTTAAAATAATCACTCAGACGTTTGATGAGCCGTTTAAAGTACAGATCAATTTTTCGTCGTGAGGTGGATTTTTTCTTTTGACGGTCGTTTCTTGTGGTGACGCGCAGACGTTTGAGGGTATCAGAAAAAACCATCGCCAGTTTGTCGATGCGGGTTTCTTTATTGGGATCGACTTCGTCTGAAAGACTGTCGACGTAGGCGTCTAAATCTTCAGGGTCGTGATCGGTTTTTTCAAAAAAATCTTCAAGACTTTTTTTGTCTTTCGCCATGAGGCATCCCCACTACTCGTCAAATTTGAATTGGATGTGTCTATAGCCTGGTTCACGTAAGGCTTCGTTTTCGTTTACAATTTGGGCCACGCGTGTGCTTGCGGCAGCCGCAATGGCACCCACAATGTCATCTAAAAAGGTGTGGCACATGGTTTTTTCTGCTTTGCCGTCGCTGTTGAGGCGTCCGACAATGAGCGGTTTGTTGACATCGATGTCGCCAAAGTTTGTTTTTCCAATGGTGCCATACAAGCCGGCGAGTTCTAACCCAAACAGCTCGTCAATGCCAAACATGCCCAAATCGCTGTTTAAAATTTCGCGAAGGGGTTCGCGGATTAAGTTTTCTTCCGTTAAACGGTCGATTTCAGCACCCAGTTGAAGAAGGTGAAAAGTATCGCGCAGCGACAAGATTTTTTCGACTGAATCGATACAGGCTTTCATGGAAATGTCTTTACTCCATTTGGCTTGTTGTTGATACGCCACTTCCGCAATGTCTTCAACACTGACACCCCGCTCTTTGAGCGTTTGAATGTTCATTTTCAACATTTCATCACGGTTGAATAAATTTCTCGCTTTCATCGCTTCACCTCTAAAATTAGCTAACCCATATTATAGCATGCACGGGCTTTTTTGTAACGGTAAAACCCATTCTTTCACGGGTTTTTTAAGAACCGAGTGTCACCTTTAAAAGTTTTTCTTCAGGAATGCCTTGGATGAATGCTTCGATGGGCAGTCGTTTTTTGCCTTCGAGCTGGACCTCTTCTAACCGAATGGCACCCTGGCCACAGGCGACGAGGATGCCCTCGCCTTCAAGCGCAACGATGGTGCCCGGTGCCTCGGGGTAGTGATCATCGAGCGGGGTTGCACGGTAGACTTTTAGACGCTTCCCTTCATACGTCGTGTACGTCGCAGGGGCGGGATAAAAGGCCCGAATGTGTCGGTCTAAGCGGGTGGCGTCTTGCGTAAAATCAAGCCTTTCTTCGCCCCGTGAAAGGTTGGGCGCAAGGGTGGCTAAAGTGTCTTCTTGAGGGGTGGGGCTTTG
>SKJA01000111.1 GCA_007116105.1 Candidatus Izemoplasma sp. | reverse complement strand
ATTGACGCCATTGTCTTTACCGCTGGTGTGGGTGAAAACGCGCCAAACACGCGTGAGATGATTGCCAATCGTTTAACCTTCTTAGGGGTCAAACTCGATGAAAAAGCCAACGACATTCGTGGCGTCGAACGGATTGTTTCAACCCCAGACAGTCGTGTGGCCGTGATGGTCATACCGACCAATGAAGAAGTGATGATTGCTCGTGACACGGTGCGTTTAATCGGGTAACTTAACAATCTCAAAGATTTCCTCCGGGAAATCTTTTTTTTGTTAGAAAAGTCTGGCGCTCTATGTATTATCACCACGAGGAGGTAATACGATGAAACGATGGATTTTGTTATGGACGGTGTGTCTGTTGATGCTTGTTCCACAGCCGCTTCAAGCCGCAGTCATAGAACCAACACCCCACCCTGATCACCCAGTGGTGTTGCATGTGTTTACCCAGCGTCGCATCCTCATCATTGAGGGGAGAGGACGTGAGGTGTTTTCGCACACCTTTGGGGATGAACGGTATCAGTATGTCCCCAAACGTGTGTTGACAACTTCGGAAGGGTTTGTGGTGGTAGGGGAAAGAATCTCACGCCTTGAAGAACAGTATTATGAGATTTTTCTCTTACGCATTAATCTTCACGGTGATGTGATCGAACACAGCATCTTTGAAGAAAGTCGCAACGATGCGTTGAGGGACGTGTTTGTCTACGATCAAATCACGATGATTCACACCCAAGCTCAGCACATTCCCGCGGGGGCTCAAGATTTAGAGTGGGTTGCGGATAAAGTGTATTGGATTGCCTTTGGTGAAGTTTTGGAAACGTATGTGTTTTCAGAATCATTCTCTCAGGCGAAACAGTTCGGTCAGACGATGGCCCTCTATCTCGACGATCCTTTAGTGCCAGAAGTCTTGATTTTAGATGAGCACCAACTGTTACGCGCGGGTCAAATGCGCGGGGTGGAGGCACGTGGAGTCTACGTGGGTGAGGTCACGCTTCAGTTCGTGGGTCCTTTAAGATTGAACGGCCGTCTCATTCACACGCCCATCACCTTGGATGAGCCCGGTGTTTATGAGGTTGGTTTTGCGGGTGCGACGTTTCAGTTTACGCTTCACCCTAGTCTTCAAGGTGTGAGCTCACAAGGATTGTATAAGGAAGCACTGCGCATTCACTACAGCGCAGGACAAGCGTGGCTAAACGACGATCTTTACTATTCTGGCGCCCTCATCGATCAACCCGGTCATCACCGTTTGATTTTTACCGCGCCAACGTATCGCTATGAAGTGCCTTTCACCCTCACTGCCAACGTCCAAGGTGTGCTCGATCGACAAGTCTACGACAGTCCAAGAACACTGACCTTTCAGGGTGAGGGCTATTTGAACAATACGTTCATCACCTCACCACACACAGTCTCAGAAAGCGGACAGTATGTGTTGCGAGTGTATGGGCAAGCCGGATATGAAGAAACACATAGTTTCAACCTTCAACTTGAGCCTCAACGTTCACTCGACTACTGGCATATGGGAGAGATTTTGTTGTTGTCGACCTCCATTTTGTGCGGTCTATATTTTAGCATCAGTCATCTTCTGAAGAAGCGTCAAAAAAGCCGCTAAAGACTGTGCTATAATATAGGCGAGGTGGCCTTATGAATGTTCTTTACTGCCAAAGCGCCTTTAGTTTTAATGGGTCATTATGGACCCTCGATGGCCTCTTAGAGGCCCAAGCGAAACAGCACTACCCTGCGGTCCTGGTCGATCGTAACATGCACGGCGCGTTGGCTTTTTATTTAAAGGCTCAAGCCCGTCAGATGCCGGTGGTGTTAGGCCTTGAAGTTCGTGTGGAAAGTGCCTTAGAGGAGCCCTTAACAGCGCTCCTTTTTGCCCGTAATCAAAAGGGTTACCAAGGTCTTTTAAATCTTGCGACGATCCAAGCGAGTCAAGGCGCCCTCGAGTTACAAGCGATTGAGCGCTTTGAGTCACACCTCAGTGTGGTGCTCATTCCCGATGAGGGTGGCCTTGCTTCACCTTTCTCACGATCGCTTGAAGACATCATGACACCTTGGTTGTCGTTAAGCCATCTTTACCTTCCTCAAGAAGCACGGTTTGAGCCGTTTGATCGCCCTCGTCTTTCTACCCAGGTCTGTCGTTATCAAACGACCGAAGATAAAGCTGCGTATGACACGTTAAGACAAATATTAAACCTTCCGCCAAACTCCAAAGACGCGTTCCTTGACCCTGCACCATGTGACCCCCTAGTTGAGCGCTTTTTATCTGAACACGTCTTAACCTTACACTTTCCTCAAGCCCATCTTCCCCAAGTCCCACTCCCTAAAGGTGCAAACAGAGACGCTTATTTAGAAGCGCTCGCTTCAAAAGGATTAGAGCGTCGTTTAGCGATTTCCCAAGGTCAAGAAAGTGTGTATAAAGCACGCTTAAAAAAAGAACTCACCGTCATTCAATCCCTCGGCTTTACCGATTACTTTTTGTTGGTGTGGGATTTAATGAAAGAAGCCAAACGAGCGGGCATTCTTGTGGGACCGGGTCGTGGCTCGGCGCCCGGAAGTTTAGTCGCATACGCCTTAGGCATCACTCATGTCGATCCGATACAACACGGGTTATTGTTTGAGCGCTTTTTAAATCAAGCCCGTCAAACGATGCCAGACATCGACATCGATTTCCCAGATGACACACGCGAACATATGATTCGTTATGCTTTAAAAACGTATGGCTATGATCACGTCGCGTTGCTATCCACCTTTGGCACGTTTTTAAAGCGTAGCGCACTGAAAGACACAGCCCGTGTGCTCAACATTGAAGAACGTTTTGTGAAAGAAATGTCCTCTTTACTGGAGCGGTTCGACAGTGTGTCAGAGTTAATCAAGTCGCATGAAGATGTTAAAAACCGCATGGCACGTTATGCCCACGTGGACGCATGGTTGAGCATTGCTGCAAGACTAGAAGGGTTGCCAAGACATGTCTCAACGCATGCTGCTGGCGTCATTCTTTCCAAAGAACCCTTGCATCACTACACCGCACTGACACCTGGCATTCATGACATGATGGCCACACAAAGCGGTCAGAAAGAATGTGAAACACTTGGCCTACTCAAGATTGATTTTTTAGGCTTACGCAACCTCACACTCATTCAACGCATGCTCGATGATGTCAATCAACACCGCAAAAAACCACTGGACTTGTATCGCTTACCGCTGGATGATGAGAAGACTTATCGTGCTTTACAAGAAGGGTCCACGACCGGATTATTCCAGCTAGAATCAGAAGGCATGCGTCGTTTAGTGAAACGCATGAAGATGCGTGTCTTTGACGACATCGCCGTGGTGTTGGCGTTGTATCGACCAGGCCCAATGGAAAGCATCGAAACGTTTTTAAAAAGACGACACGAAGGCGAACCATTAACCTCAATTGAACCTTCAGTGGACGCTATTTTAGCATCGACACAAGGCATTTTACTCTATCAAGAACAAATCATGGCCATTGCGACCACCTTTGCGGGCTATCGTTTGGAAGAAGCGGACTTGTTGCGGCGTGCGGTCAGTAAAAAGGATCGGCTAGCCCTCGAAGAAGAACGCGCGCGGTTTGTGCAAAAGGCACGTGCTAAACGAAAACCTGAAAAGCTTGCGAATGACATTTATGATTATATTGTCCGTTTTGCGGACTATGGTTTCAACAAATCTCACTCCGTAGCGTATGCCATGGTGGCTTATTGGATGGCCTACCTAAAAGCGCATCATCCAGCGTCATTCATCGGTGTGATGATGATGCAAGCGTTACAAAATGAAAAGCTTTTAAAGCACTACATTCACGAAGCTTATCAACTTCAATTGACACTCGAAGGGCCTTCCATTCATGAAAGCGAAGCACGGTTTGTCAAAGACACCCATGCGTTGATCTATCCATTCATCGGCATCAAAGGATTGGGTAAAGAGACGGTTGAAGCGTTACTACAGGAGCGAGCAAAAGCCCCGTTTAAAGATTATGTCGATTTTTTAAGACGTGTGAAGCACACACTTAATGTGCGCCAAATTGAGTCCTTGATTTATGCGGGCGCCCTGCAAAGTTTCGGTCACACACAACGCACATTGGTGGAAAACTTAGAGGCCATGCGTCACTACGTTGATTATCAACTGGCGCTTGAACAGACCCAGTTTGTCTTGACTCCTTATGAAGAATATGATGCTGTTCATTTAATGGAGAAAGAGCGTGAAGTCTTAGGCATCAATCTACGCTATCACCCACTCAACGCCCATCAAAAGTGGTTAAAGCATCCCGATGTCTATCTGTTAGATGATCTCAATCAGCTGACATTCCATGATCCCTACACCTTCTTAGTGTGGATATCCTCCGCAAGAACACTTCAGACAAAACACGATCAAACAATGGCCTTTATTCAATGTGAGGGCCGAGTAGAGCAACTCGAAGGGGTGTTGTTCCCCAAAGCGTTTGCGACACTCGATCAAGCACTTCAAACACCATGCGTGGCTTTAATCAAAGCCAAGCTTGAGGTGAATCGCGGAAAAACACAATTGGTCATCGAACGACTTAAACCGTTGAGTATCTAAGGTGAACGACATTCCGTTGTGAAAACGGTTTAGATTAGAAGAATTGTAACAAGCCCCCGCTGTGAGTTCTAGGCGCTGTGGTATAATAAGCGACGAGGTGACAACATGAAAAAAATCGCAATTATGACATCAGGAGGAGACGCACCTGGAATGAACGCGGCCATTCGTGCCGTTGTGCGCAGTGCCCTTCATTATGGTATGGAAGTCTATGGCATTTATGAGGGCTACCGCGGCTTATGTGAAGGTCGCATTGAACCACTCGACCGTAAACACGTCTCACGCATCATCAATCGTGGGGGAACCATTTTAGGCAGTGCTCGCTATAAAGAATTCGAAAGACTTCCCGTCCAAGAAGCGGCGGCAAAGCGGTTAAAAGACGAAGGCATTGAAGGGGTCGTTGTCATCGGTGGAGACGGCTCATACCGAGGCGCATTAGCGCTTCACAGACAAGGCATTCAAACCGTTGGCTTACCTGGAACCATTGACAACGACATCGATTCAACCGACTATACGATTGGCTTTTACACCGCGTTAGAAACCGCCATGGAAGCCATTGACCGGTTACGCGACACATCTTTTTCACACGCTCGCTGTAGCGTGGTTGAGGTGATGGGTCGTCATTGTGGCGATTTAGCCCTGTATGCAGGCATTGCGGTAGGAAGTGAGTTTATCATCACCCCAGAAACAGGGTACGATGAAGAACGCATCGTTCAAGAACTCATCTCAGCGCATCAGCGTAAAAAACGTCACGCCATCATCGTCGTGACAGAAAAACTGACCAACGTTCACACCTTAGCCGATCGCATCAGCCAAGACACACCCTTTGAAGCCCGCGCCACCGTTTTAGGCCACATTCAACGTGGCGGAAGCCCAGTCGCTTTCGATCGCGTCATGGCGATTGAAATGGGGGAGCACGCGGTGGCACTCTTACACGCTGGAAACGGTGGACAAGTGGTCGGACTGAAGGCCATGGAGATTGTAAACTATCCTATTGAAGAAGCCCTTGAAATGGTCAAACCCATTCCCAATAAACGTTACGGATTCGCAGGACGTCTCCGTGAGAAGAGGAGTTAAAGTATGGT
>SKJA01000166.1 GCA_007116105.1 Candidatus Izemoplasma sp. | reverse complement strand
GGGGAATGTTTTCCCGACACCACGGTCTTGGAAGCCTCGGCCAGTGGAAAGACCATTCAGTTTATACCATTCGAAAAATAAAACACGCGCGCGTGTTTTATTTTTTTATCCGAGCTTTAATCGCTTGAGTTTCTTTTTCAAAGCCAGGTTTGCCTAAGAGCGCAAACATGTTGACTTTATAGGCCTCGACTCCGGGTTGATCGAAAGGATTCACACCGGAAGCAGCGCCACTGATGGCACACGCAAAGCAATAAAAATACAACAACTGACCATAATGATACGCATCCAGTGTGGGCAACGAAAGGACAAGGTTCGGCACATCGCCATCCACATGAGCAATACGGGTCGCGATTTGTGCTTTTTCATTGACCGCATCCAGTGTTTCACCCGCTAAATAATTAAGCCCATCTAAATTATCTTGGTCACTTGGGATGGTCAAATTAGACAGGGGGGTATCAATTGAGAGCACGGTTTCAAAGAAGATTTTTTCACCTTCTTGAATCATTTGGCCCAATGAATGTAAATCGGTTGAAAAGCCTGCGGAAGAGACAAAAATTCCTTGTCCATCTTTTCCTTCACTCTCGCCAAAGAGTTGTTTCCACCATTCCGCTGTAAAATGAAGTTTCGGTTCATAATGGACAAACATCTCAATCTTTTTCCCTAATCGGTAAAGACTTTGACGGGTCGCAGCGTACAGCATTGCAGGGTTGTCTTTCGCAGGAACACGGTACGTCTCATAGCCTGCCTGAGCGCCTTTGATGAATGCTTCAACATCGATGCCCGCAACTGCCATCGGGACTAACCCCACAGCACTGAAGACACTATAACGCCCACCGATGTCATCAGGAACCACGTACGATTCATAGCCTTGTTCATCGGCCAGTGTTCTTAACGCACCTTTAGACCCATCCGTAGTCGCAATAATATAATCCTTAGCCGCTTCACCCAGACGTGCTTCTAAATGGTTTTTAAGTAACCGAAACGCCAGTGCTGGCTCGGTGGTGGTCCCAGATTTTGAGATGACGTTGATCGCATACCGTTTGTTGTCTAAATACTCGAGCAGTTCTGTCATGTAAAGACCCGACATATGATGACCTGCGAAGAGAATTTCCACACCCTCTTTGGGAAAGTATGGTTTTAGCGCTTGAAGGGCGGCTTGCGCGCCTAAATAAGATCCGCCAATACCAACCACAACCAGCACATCGACCGCTTCTTGTAGTCTTTTGGCGGTGGCTTGAATGGTCTTTAAGGTTGGTTCATCGACGGCGTTTACTTCCACCCAACCTAAAAACTCATTGCCTGGAATGGACTTATCTAGCAACGCTTGGTGGGCCTTAGTCACATCGTCAAAGGTTTGGTTATACGTGTTCGAATCAATAAAACTTAACGCATCTTTTAATTGTATTTTCATCGTTTCACTCCTCGGCGATTATTATAGCATAAAAGTAAAAAAAGACAGCGCTAATCTTCGCTGTCTTTGGCCTCGTAGGCTTTCATCCACTGAGGAAGTTTTTCTTTTAATGGCGCAAATCCGGACGTCAAACGTATCTGATAACGTTTTTTTCGCGAGTGTAGTTTTTTGAAGCTTAAACTGATTTTTCCATCCTCGCTGATGTCGATGATTTCAAGATCAAACACATCGCCAACACTAACATAATCCTCAATGTCACGCACGAACTGATCACTGATGTGTGAGATGTGAATCAATCCTGACGTCTGTTCATCGATTTTTACAAACGCACCATAAGGTTTGATCGCCGTGATTTCGCCTTTAACGATCTCGCCGACTTTCATTTTAAACACCTCTGGCTTTCTTGGCAATATTATAGCACGCACCCCGTAAAGACACAAAAAAAAGCAACAAAAAAAGTGTGTTAAACACACTATTTTGCGTATCGGTGGGCAATCGATGACGCCGCTGCGGCCGCAATTGCGCCCACAATGTCATCGAGAAAGGTGTTGCATTTATCTGGTGCCTTACCTTCTTCGTCAATGCGCTTAATGACGCCAGGTTTGAGTTTGTCGACATAACCAAAGTTGGTAAAGCCAATGGAGCCATAGACGTTGACAATCGCGAGCGCTAAGACTTCATCAATGCCATACAAACCATAATCATTCATTAACATGGAACGTAAAGGTTCATCGAGGTGACCTTTTTCGGCCATAATGTCAAGTTCCAACCCGGTTAAAATCGCGTTTTGGACCTCACGCTTCATGACCACACGCTCAATGTGATCAAGACAAATCTCAAAGGTCAACTCAGGAACATAAGGCTTTTGTAAAAACAACGTAAGATCGGCGATTTCATGCAGTTCTACACCGCGCTCGCTGAGCATCTGAACAACAATGTCACGCTTCGTGGGTTCATTGAGGCGGTTCTCATTTGTGGTACTCATATCTGTTCTACGCCAATGATGCCTGGCACTTCTTCAAGTAAAATGGTTTCAACGCCGTAGGTGAGTGTGGTGTCAATCGCAGCACAACCAATACACGCGCCTAACATTTGAACATACACAATGCCTTCTTCGTATTTGACAAACTTAATGTCCCCACCATCTCGGTTGATGTAAGGGCGTAATTTATCGATCACCGCACGGGCTTGTTTTTCAATGGTTTTATCATCCATGAGAATCCCTCCTTTTTGGTTTCTTTATTATACTAAATCCTCATCGTTTTGACCAGTCACTTCTTTGGGCTGTTCGACCCGTTTTAGAATAAAATAGGGCGCGTTAGGGACAGCGGATTCCATAAGATAATCCGCAATTAAAGCTTCTTCTTTATCATGAAAGCCTTTCAGTCTTAACATCTGCGCACTAAAGTCCCCTACAATGTAGAGGAATTTATTAAAATAGTCCACATACCGATCGTTGAACGTCTTCATTTCAAACGCATCTTTGTGATTATGCACTAGGGTAAACACCCCATGTTCAGATTCAATCATGGTTTCCCTCACTCTTTGTATTTGTAATCTTCAGGATCAAACGCGTATTCATCGTCTTCAATGGTGGGAATGTCTTTTTGATATTTAGAATTTGCATTGTACGTTGACTGTGTTGTGCTTGTATCTAATGGGAGTGCGACCGCTAAAATCAAGTACACCAATAAGACCGTACCGCCACTGATAAAAAATAACAAGACGGTAATGAATCTTACCAAATCTACGTTGGTCTTGTACGCCGCAGCAAACCCGTTGCATACACCAGCGAACATTGCGCCATCTTTTTTTCTTTGCCAAGGTTGTTGTTGCATCCAATCACCCTTTCCATGTAAGGTGCACATAATTTTCGTGTGTGTGTTCCTCTAAAGCCATTGCGAGTGCTTTGCTTGCGGTTTCTTTGACGTCCATAAAGGAGCCTGAAAAACCACTGACACTGACGAGACCAAAATAAGGAATAAGGCGTTCTTTCACAGCCCCAAATTGCATTTCTGTTTGCATCATGGCACTGTTTTCTTTGAGTGCCTTCTTTAGTATATCCGCTTTTCTTTGATCGGTCAAAATTAGAGCAAACGTAATGCCTTTAACGCGAAACACACGTTGCGATTCCTTAATGAACTGATAGCGAATCTTTTCTAAAAACTCCGCCATCATTAAATCCCCAACATCCCGACCATAACGGTCGTTGATGTGCGGGATGTTGTGCAGCTCAAAGAGCACCAAATCATACGGTTGTGCGGCGCCATGCACTTGACTTAACACTTTATCATACGCATCCTCTAAGGGGAGATGATTGAGCACATCAAGAGAACTTCGAGGATGTTTTTTGGTGTCTAAATGGCGGATTAAAGCGACCGTCAAAGGCTTGCGTTCGATCATCACCACTTGACCCATCTCTTCAATCCAAACATAACGGTCTTCCACAAGATAACGGTATTTGGTCCGGTACAACTTGTCACTGCCTTTAACCTTTTTGATGGCGGACTCATAGACTTTGATGTCGTCTGGAAACATCTTTTCTAAAAAAGAATCTTCGCTAAACTGATGATCGTCTAGCCCCAACGTTTGAAGATAGCGCTCTGTCCCAAAACACTCACCCTTGTGGTTCTTATAGGCTAGGCCTTCAGGCAACACATTGAGTGTCGCGATAAACCGTTGTCTTAAGTTTTCCGCTTCCGCTGTGAGCGCTGCATGCGCGTCTTTAAGTGCTTGATAACTCTTCGGTGATTTTAAGAATAGCTTTCTTGGGTCAAGGAAAAACACGCCCACCGCAAAGCTGATCCACACATAGCGCTCAAGGCTTACATAAGACTGTGTCACAACCTCAAACCATTGCAGGAGCGCTCCAGTCAAGATCAGCACAAAATAAAGCGTCTGCATCATCCCTTTACGCCAACGCCACCAACCCATGAGCAATAAGAGTGCCCACACGGAAAACACACTGCCAATCAACAACATCTCATCGCCTCATTTCCTTCGTTCTTGACGCCAGATAGAGTGCTTCGTAACGGATGGTAATGACGCTCATCACAACCAGCACATACCCTGCTAATAGAATGTTAGGCCATGGCACCAACGCCGTGATGAGATACATCAACAACCATGCTAAAGACCAAAGCCATGACAAGCCTCTCGCATAGGAGGTAAAAAATTGTCTGGACGCCTCATAAGGCGGGTGATCTTTGTAAAGAGCAACCCAACATAAGCTGCGTTGTTTGAACGCGTAAACGAAAAACACCAAGGCCATCAACACAAACTCAACATGGGCTAAAAACGTCCAGTCTAACACCCAAAAAAGAACTCTCAATCCAAGCAGCGCACTCACCCATAAAGGAAGCGATAAGGACCACTTAACGATGCTTTTTGAGACCACACCTAAACTCAAAGCAAGCCCTAAAAACGTGAGCGTTACGCCCAAGCTACCAAAGAGGATTGATCCCAGCGTATGAACACCCAACAAAACCATAAAAGATATAAATAAAGCCATTCCCCACGGTTTATTGAACGGTTCATACCCTTGGGTTTGCTGGTTTGAAACAAGCCCGAACGCG
Source organism: Candidatus Izemoplasma sp. (assembly GCA_007116105.1). Taxonomy (GTDB): domain Bacteria; phylum Bacillota_I; class Bacilli_A; order Izemoplasmatales; family Izemoplasmataceae; genus CSBR16-87. The sequence continues at coordinate 792 of SKJA01000166.1, read as the reverse complement.
TCTAAAAAGAGCGACGCTTGAGCACGTTCTTGAAGGCCTAAATGGGTCAAAGCTTCCTCTTTTGTTGTGGCGTTTTCCACCAACTCCAACAGTGCATCAAAATCGAGTTTTAGCGTTTCGTGTGGCTCTTTTGAACCCACATAAAATTTGGCTTCATCCTCGCACACAATCATCAGTTCGGTTTTCCCAAAATCGAGTTTTAAGCGGTGTCCTAAAGGATACACCGAGGGGCTGTAGTCAAACAAGAGTCTTGCCACAAGCTCAGTCTCGGGACGCCCTTGTAAATGGGTGGCCTTTTTAAACAAACCTTCATGCACCACTTCACCCAATGTCACACCCAGCCGCAAACGACCAAACAATCCCGCTTGAGCGAACACATCGATGGGTAAACTGACATGATGAGTCGTGACAAAGTAAGACAAAAACTGACGGTTTTGGGAAAGTGCTTCAAGGGACTTATCCGGTTTAAACTGAGCGGGAATCAAAGGATACGAACAAGGATTTAAAACCTCGACGACCGCTTTAGAAAAGCCTTTAAAATAATGGTCAAGATACGTAAATAAAGACGCTTCATTTGCGGTTGAAGTGGTCTGAACACGCAGGTTTAAGCCTGTTTCGGTGTCTTGTGTCGGTCGTTTAACCACTCTTAACCAAGACACATCCCCTTCACGACACAAACGCCATTCATGGTTGAATGTGTCAAGTGCAAACGACGCATCAAGCACCACATCGTACGATTGAATCCAGACTGCTTCTTGTGTTGGTTTCGCGACCGAGACCGCCCAACGACTT
>SKJA01000110.1 GCA_007116105.1 Candidatus Izemoplasma sp. | reverse complement strand
TCAACAAGGTGTCATGGGCTAAGCCACCCGTCAACACCACCGCATCGATGTCGCCCTTTAAGACCGGCCCGAGCGACCCAATTTCTTTGGCGATTTGATAGGCCATGGCTTCATAGATGAAACGTGCTTGGGCATCGCCTGCTTTGATGCGTTTTTCAATCTCATACCCGTCGTTGGTGCCTAAATGAGCCACTAAGCCGCCTTGACCATAGTTTTTCTTTTGAATTTGAGCCAGTGTGTAAGCGCCACTGAGCGCCATTTTATAAAGCGGTCCTAAAGGCACAGACCCACTTCGCTCAGGTGACATTGGACCATCCCCATCGAGGGCGTTGTTGACATCGATGACGCGTCCTTGTTGATGCGCTCCAACGGAGATGCCTCCGCCTAAATGGGCAAGAATCAAGTTGCACTCACGGTAAGGCTTCTTAAGTGCCGCGGCCGCTTTGAGCGCCACCGCTTTTTGATTGAGCGCATGGAACAAACTTTGACGTTTAATTTCTGGCATCCCGGTGATGCGCGCGATGTCTTCCATTTCATCGACCGCCACAGGATCCACGATAAACGAAGGGATGTTGAGAGGATCGGCAATTTCCTTCGCAAGAATGGCGCCCAGATTCGAGGCGTGTTCTCCTCGTTTGGCTTCCTTTAAGTCCTTCAACATCGCGTCATTGATGGCGTAGGTTCCTGAAGCAATCGGTTTGACCATGCCCCCACGACCGACCACCGCATGAAACTGGGTGATGTCGATGTCAGCCTCTTTTAAAACATTTAAAATCGCCTCTTTACGAAAGTCGTATTGCTCGTAAACGGAGGCGAATTGATTGATGGTGTGAGTGTCGTGACGCAACGTCGTTTTAAAGACGCATTCAGTTTGCTGATAAACCGCAATTTTCGTGCTTGTAGAGCCTGGATTTAAGGCTAAAATAACCATTATTTGCTCACTCCTTTGAGAATTCATGAAGACAGTTGTATTATAACATGATAGCGTTTACAAAACCAAGCGAAAATCGGAAAAATTTTGTCTTTTTTTTGCCAATGAAAAGGCGTCAAAGACGCCTTTAATCTAAATAGGCAAGTTGTGCCGTAAAATGTCTTAAAACGGCAGGTTCCTTGACGACTTTGAGCCCTTTGAGCGTCTCTTTTCGGGCGTGAATGGCACTCAGTGCATCCGCGACATCGTCAAGATGACGATACGTATACGTACGTCTAGGAATCGTTAGCCGAACAAATTCCGTAGGGGAGATTAGAGGCTCGTGCGTGTCTGGGTCATTGCCAAGAAGAAAGGAGCCAATCTCCACCGCCCGAATGCCAGCTTCTAAGTACAGTTCAATGACCACACTTTGGGCAGGAAAGGCGGTTTGAGGAATGTGCGGCAACCAGGCTTTCGCATCAATGAACACGGCGTGTCCACCTGGAGGGGTTTGGACAGGAATGCCTGAGGCTTGTAGACGATCGGCTAAATAGCGTATTTGATCGGTGCGATGCGTTAAATAAGGCACTTCAAGTGCTTCTTTAAGACCCACGGCCAAAGCGTCCATGGCGCGTCCACTCATGCCGCCATAGGTTGGAAAACCTTCCATCGGAACGACCCGCACTTGACAAGCTTCAAACAACGACTGATTGTCTTTGATGACCAACAAACCACCCATGTTCACCAACCCATCTTTTTTCGCACTCATCATGAACACATCGGCCAAATCAAACTGTGCTCGAGCGATGTCTTGAATGGTCCAATCACAGTAAGCAGCCTCACGTTGTTGAATGAAAAACGCGTTTTCCGCATAGCGCGCGCCATCCATGATGCGTAAAATTCCGTACTTTTTAGCAATCTTGGAAACGGCGGTCAAATTCTCTAACGAGACCGGTTGTCCACCCATTGAATTGTTGGTGATGGTGTAGATGATGCCCGCAATGTTTTCAGGCCCTTTTTCAAGGATAAGGCGTTCTAACTTAGCCACATCAAAGTTCCCTTTAAAAGGATGTGGCGTTTGGGTATCAAACGCAGCTTCAATCACGCAATCGAGTGCGCGTGCTCCTGCGAGTTCAACATGCGCTCGTGTGGTGTCAAAATGGGAATTACTGATGAAAACCATGCCTTCACGGTGAATGAGTGAACCCATCAACACTTGTTCAGCCCCACGCCCTTGGTGCACAGGAAGAAGATAGTGATACCCTGTAATCTCTTCCACCACCGCTTTTAAACGGTAGTAGCTGCGCGAACCAGCGTAAGCTTCATCCGCAATCATCATGGCGCCCCACTGGGCATCGCTCATGGCCCCTGTGCCAGAATCCGTCAGTAAATCAATGTAGACGTCGTCGCTTTTAATCGCGAACACATTATAGCCAACGCGCTTTAAGGCCTCTTCACGATCGTGACGCGTGGTTTCTTTGATGGCTTCCACCATTTTGATGCGATACGGTTCCGCACGGTATTTTCGGTCCATAGTCTCGCCTCCTCAACATGGCTAATTGTAACGCAGAAAAAGAAAAAATGAAAGCGCTTTTAACAAAATTATTGAAAACGACAGTATCCCTTTTGCGTCGCTTTTTTTCCCGTGTTATAATACATGCAAGGAGGAATACATGATGTTATTTAAACCTTACAAATTAGGTGCTTTTACGATGCGAAATCGTCTCGTCATGGCACCGATGACGACCTACAGTTCCAATCCTGATTTTACCGTATCAGAAGAAGAAATCGCCTATTTTAAACGGCGTTCATCCCATCTAGGCATGGTCATCACCGCCGCCACCGCCGTGAGCGCTCAGGCCCAAGCGTTTCCTTTACAAGTCAGTCTTAAGGATGACTCGTTTGTCGCCTCACAACAGGCGCTAGCCAAAGCCATTCAAGAAGAGGGCGCCTTAGCGGTGGTGCAACTGCATCACGGAGGGCGGATGAATGTGCCGTCGCTTCACGCCGACCCTAACAACATCGTCAGCGCCTCTGCGATTAAAGCCGAGCGGGAGGGTGTAGCCACACCAAGAGCGCTTAGTGAAGAGGAAGTGGAACAAGTCATCGATGATTTTGTGTCAGCCTTAAAACGCGCGATTGCAGCAGGGTATGATGGTGCTGAGTTGCATGGGGCAAACACATACTTGTTACAACAGTTCTTTTCACCCCACTCAAACCGTCGGACCGACCGTTTTGGGGGGAGCTTAGACAAACGAATGACGTTTGCTAAAACGCTGATTGAGCGCAGTGTGAACGCCATTAAAGAAGCTGGACGCCCTTTTCTTTTAGGCTACCGCTTTTCACCCGAAGAATTAGAGACACCCGGCATTACCTTAGAAGACACCCAAGCGTTCGTGGCCATGTTAAAGACGCAAGCACTCGATTATGTCCACATCTCTTTAGGGCGTTACAACCAATCGTCGATTCGTGAGTCGTCCGATAAAAGGAAGATTGTCGATGTGATTCAAGCGGAACTTAAGCATGCCATTCCACTCATAGGCGTCGGCGGCATTCACACCAAAGAAAGCGCAGAAGATGCACTTGCTCATGGCTATGAACTCGTCGCCACCGGCATGTCGATCATCGCAGATCCTGATTGGGCTTTAAAAATCGAAACGGGTAAGGCACTCAACACGGTGATTGGTCCTAAACTGTTACTCCCCACGCCACTGTATCAAAGGCTTTTAAACAATAAGCCGTGGTTTGAACGAAACGGCTATACGTTCGAGGTGTAACGATGTTTCCGATAAAACTGATTGAAAACACAGCCCTGGTTCGCTTCTTAGGTGGACCCCCTGTGTTTATCGAGAGTGTGATGAAGCGCTTAGAAATGGTCAAACAGACCATGACGCTTGAAATTGAACTCAAATCACGCAACAATCCTTTGCTTGATGAAGACACGCTCGTGCGCATGGTGCTCAAGAAGGTAGGGCCCTTTACCTTGCACAAGTCACGGCCCACCGATGAGGTGATGATCATTCATGACCTCGAGATTAAAAAAATCGGTGATGGGTTGCGATTGAGACTTGAATCCATGGATGGCTTAACGCAAGAAATCAACTTTGAAGCCATTGATATTTTTCCGATTGAATAAAAAAATGAGGCTCCCATGAGTCTCATTTTTTTTCTGTGTAGGCTAGGTAACCGCCCTTTAAGACATTGATTTCTTGGTACCCTTTGACACTTAAGCGACGGGCCAGTTTTTGACTCTTATGACCATTTTGGCAGTACAAATACAGCGGCAAATCACGGCGAACTTTGGTTTGAGTTTTGTTTTTAAGATAATTACCTCGCAACACACGAGCGCCTTTGATTTTACCTTTTTCCACCAGTTTTTGCGGTCTCATATCGATCAGTTGACCCTTACGCATGTGGGTACTGAAGGCTTCCGTGGTTAACAGATGAATACGGTCTTTTTTGACCTCTTTAAGTTTGACTAACCAATATCCAAGGCCTAATCCGACCAGTGCGGGGAAAATCCAAGAGAAAAAGAATTCCATTTTTTCACCTCTTTGTGATAAACTGTGATAAGTATAGCATGAACGAAGATACAATGGGATGAATTAGTTTAAAAAACAAGGCTTTTTTACGCAATGCATATGGTTTATGAGTCTTAGGAGGCGAACTTTCATGCGGGCGATCATCGAACGTTATGAACAACTCTATCAATGCACACTACACGACAGTCTTGTCTTGGACAAACGCTATCAGTTTCCTAAATCATTGATGGTGCTGTGGATGGTGGTTGTCTTGTTGTGGGGCGTGTTTCTCTTCCATGATTATTTTGTGGGCGTGGTTTGGTTCATTCTCTCCTTGGTTTTGGCACTGTGTGCCTTGACGTGGAGTGTGGTGCGCATCTATCGCTTGAAACACACCAGCTTATTGATCGCAAGAGAAGGCGTTGCCCTGTTAGAAGGGTTAAGATTTCGCGCCATTCCTTATCAAGATTTACAACATGTTCGGCTCACCGACGATCAAACATTGATCTTAGAGAGTAAAACGAAAACCATTCGCTTGGTCTTAGATTCGTTTCCACCAGCGCTTTATGGACTTTTAAAAGTGCTGAAAGCACGGGGGTTTTTGGACCACGAAGCCTACGAACACGACATCTTTTTTCATGACGATGAGGTGGTGGTTGAACCGGTCATCGAGTCCAAGGATGAAGCGTATCTAAAGCTCCGTGAAGCGTTCAAAGGGTATCGCTACCTTCATGAGGGTGATTTAGAGGATTTAAAACTTCAAGCGTTGAAAATAGAAAAATTCAAACTGATTCAAAAACAACACGCTGCCTTTTACTTGACCCATTTAGAAGTGTTAGGGTCGCATCCATTAAACTATCGGTTTAAAACGCAAAACACTGACGAAGCCGTGGTGGTGTTTGAACATTTTAAACTGCTGGAGATCTTAAGTGAAACACCGTTAAAAACAACGCTTAAAACGTTTCGTGAGCTGATTGTCAATGCACAATTAAAGCAATGCATCATCTCTTTAAAGGAAACAGATAAGACGGCTCAATGGGTGTTTACGAAAGACCGCCAGTCCTACACAGTGCGGTTTAGTTTTGATGAAGTCTTCACAGCATTTAATGCGTTTGCCTCAGACCCTTGGTATGAAGGCATTTAAACTAGACAAATTCTTCCAAAATACAGTATAATAATTTGAAGGAGTTGACAACATGGTCTCAACCAATGATTTTAAAACAGGCTTAACCATAGAATATGAAGGTAATTTATACGTTGTGATGGAGTTCCAACACGTTAAACCCGGCAAAGGCGCTGCCTTTGTTCGTAGTAAATTACGTAATTTACGGACGGGTTCAGTGACTGAAAAAACCTGGCGTGCGGGAGAAAAAGTTCCCACCGCCATGATTGATAAGCT
>SKJA01000155.1 GCA_007116105.1 Candidatus Izemoplasma sp. | reverse complement strand
TGACCCCTGGCAAATGGGCAAAAGGTGACGTCAACGTCGTGGCCATTAAAGAAGCGCTCATCCACTGGATCAACGTCTTCCATGGAAAGGGTTGGAACACCCTTTATTGGCACAATCATGACCATCCTCGTGTGGTGAGTCACTATGGCAACGACGAAATTCTTTGGCATGAGAAATCCGCTAAAATGCTTGCGGTGATGCTGTACTTATTGCCTGGAACGCCCATCATCTATCAAGGCGAAGAGATTGGCATGACGAATGTGGATTACACTCAGCTAAGTGATTTTAGAGATGTCGAAGTGTTCACAGAATACGACAATTTTATGCGCTTGGGCGCTTCGCATGAAGTGGCCATGCAAGCACTCAGAGACCGTGCTCGTGACAACGCACGCTCTCCCATGCAATGGGACACAACCTTACATGCAGGCTTCTCAGAATACGACCCATGGATGAAGGTGAACCAAAACTTCCCGCTCATCAACGTTAAGTTACAACAACGAGATCCTAACTCAATCTTATCGCTGTATCAACAGCTCATTCAGTTAAGAAAGACAGAACAACTCTCAGATTCCCTCCCCGAGTTTTATCTCGTGGATGACCCTAACCTGGTGGCCTATCAAACCGAAGGCCGTTTCCACGACTATGTGGTGCTGTTAAACTTTAAAGAGTCGACCCTTTCCATGGTTGAATCAATCGACCTTGAAGGGTATGAACTTTACTACACCAACACCCCACTCCAAGACCCTTTGAGTCTTACCCCTTATGAAGCTCGGATTTATCGCCGCTCACGCATTTAGCGTGAGCTTTTTTTTCAACCATTTGCATTGACAAGCGGAAGTATTTCACTATAATAAAATGGTGATTGTTTACTATTATAAATTTAGAAGTTTACTTATACTAAACAAAGCCGTGTGCAGCTTTTGCATCTTTAAGGCAAATTTGTTAGGCTATACTTAGGAGGTGTGCGCTTGAAAAAGTTGATTGACATTCAAAATCTTGTGAAACAATTCGACGATCAAGTCGTGTTGAACAACATTAATCTTTACATCAATGAAAATGAGTTCATCACTTTGTTGGGTCCTTCTGGGTGTGGTAAAACAACCTTGTTGCGCTTGATCGGTGGGTTTGAAACCCTCGATGAAGGTAAGATCCTTTTTGAAGATAAAAACATTGCGGACATTCCCGCTCATAAACGGCCCATCAACACTGTGTTTCAAAAGTACGCGTTGTTTCCGCATCTGAATGTATACCAAAACATTGCGTTTGGGTTGAAGATGAAAAAGATGCCTAAAGAGACGATTGAACAAGAAGTCTTAAAAGCACTTGAGATGGTGAAGTTAAAAGGTTACGAGAGTCGAAACATTAAAACCTTGTCCGGTGGTCAACAACAACGTGTGGCGATTGCGCGGGCACTGGTCAATAAACCAAAAGTGTTGTTGCTGGATGAGCCTTTAGCCGCACTCGATTTAAAACTGCGTCAAGACATGCAATACGAATTAAAAGAAATGCAACGAGCGCTTGGCATTACCTTCATTTTTGTCACCCATGACCAAGAAGAAGCACTCACCATGAGCGATACGGTTGTGGTCATGAATGAAGGTCATATTTTACAAATCGGAACGCCCATTGACATTTACAATGAACCGAAGAATCGATTTGTTGCGTCGTTTATTGGTGAAAGTAACATTTTGCCGGCGACGATGATCAAAGATTATAAGGTGAACATTTTAAACACCGAGTACACGTGTGTCGATCATGGGTTTGGTGAACAAACCCCTGTTGAGGTTGTCATTCGACCAGAAGACATTGAGCTTAAACCAGCTCAAGGTGGCATTGAAGGGTTGGTCACCGATGTCATCTTCAAAGGCGTGCATTACGAAATCATTGTCATGGTTGGCACCATTGAATTCATCATCCACTCCACCCTTTCACAAACCGTTGGAACCCAAGTCAGCATCACGTTTGAACCTGAAGCGATTCACGTGATGAGACGATGAAAAAACTCCGCGCACTGTCGTTTCCTTATGTGATGTGGATGAGTTTGACCATTGTGTTGCCGATGGCCTTAATTCTATTGGTGGCTTTTTCGGATTTAAACATCTTTCGCCTCGGTTCATTTACGTTTACCTTAGAAGGTTTTTCGGTGTTGAGAAGTCCTGTCATTACGACGGCGATTCGAAACTCGTTTCGTTTTGCGTTTATCGTGACTGCCCTGTGCTTTCTCATTGGTTATCCTGTGGCGTATCTCTTAGCCCGTTCAACATCGCGTCATAAAACCTTGTTTGTAACGTTCTTGATTTTACCGGTTTGGTCGAACATGTTGTTACGGATTGTCGCTTGGGAACGCTTATTTTTCCCGAACTCCATCTTAAATATGTTTGGCATCTCATTGAATTTAATCGGTACAGACTTAGCGATCATCATCGGGATGATTTCAATGTACTTGCCGTTTATGATTTTCCCCATCTATTCCGTGTTGGATAAGATGGATCAAGCGTTGATTGAAGCAGCCATCGATTTAGGGGCTTCACGCGTTAAAACCTTCTTCAAAGTGACGTTGCCACTGTCGTTTGGTGGTGTTGTGAGTGGCGTCATCATGACCATGTTACCCGCGATGACGGCTTTTGCTTTACCGGCCCGATTAAGTGGGGGTCGAACACTCTTGATTGGAAACATCATCGAAGATTACTTTATGCGTACCGCAAACTTTAACGCCGGCTCGATTGTGTCACTCGTGATGATGGTGCTCATGATTGTTCTCTATCTTTGGATTTTACGTTTTGACAAAGAAGGTGAGACGCTGATATGAGTGAAAAACTTACCTTAAGACTGTCGCGTGTTGGAACGATTTTACTGGTCATTTTCACCTACAGCATCATTTATCTTCCGATTGTGATCATCGCATTCTTGAGTTTCAATGCATCCTCAAGAGATCAGATATGGACGGGCTTCTCGTTTGTTTGGTACCGCGAAATACTCAACAATCCGCGGCTGTTAGAAGCCATTCAAAACACCTTGTTAATCGCCGTGCTGGCCACGCTGATTTCAACCGTGTTAGGGACCTTGTTTGCGATTGGCATTCACGGACTCAGCCGCAAACAAAGACTTAAAATCATGGTCTTAAACAACATTCCGGTCGTCAATCCAGACATCGTCACAGGCATCAGCTTGCTGTTGGTGTTTAGTTTGTTGCCGCTGTCGTTTGGGTTTCAAACGATGCTTCTTGCCCATATTTTCTTTTGCATTCCCTTTGTCGTGTTGAGTGTCTTACCGAAACTGAAAACGCTGGACCCAAACCTTTACGATGCGGCGATTGATTTAGGTGCATCCCGCTTTAAAGCGTTGTGGTTGGTGATCATTCCTTCCATTAAAGTCGGAATTTTAGCAGGAAGTCTCATTGCTTTTACCATGAGCATCGATGATTTTGTGATCAGTTACTTCACCTTCGGTGATGGGTTTCAAAATGTCTCGATTTGGATATATTCACGATTAGGCCGTCGCACGTTTAGTCCTTCGGTGTATGCGTATAATACGTTGGTGGTCTTTGTGACCATTGTCGTTCTTAGTTTATTCAACTTGTTTGGAAAAAAACAAAAATCAATTAAAGGAGAGAAAATTTAATGAAAAAATTAGTGTTAGCTTTACTGGTGCTGCTGTTTACGTTTAGTTTAGCAGCCTGCCGTTCAGAACAAGAAGTCTTGTATGTCCTTAACTGGGGAGAATACATGGATGAGGATGTTCTTGCGTTGTTTGAAGAAACTCACAATGTTCGTGTTGTCTACACTGAAGTGGGTTCAAACGAGGCGATGGAAGTACAAATTCGTCTGAACACAACCCCGTTTGATGTGGCGATTCCAAGTGATTATATGATTGATAAATTACGTCAAAGTAACTTACTTCACCCCATCGATCATAGCTTGTTGCCGAATTTAGCGTCGGTGAACTTCATCGACCGTGCTCGTTTAATCTTTGAAGATGAGCCTTGGGCAGATTATATGATTCCCTATTTCTGGGGCACCATTGGGATTCTTTACAACACAAGTAACCCTGCGGTGATTGAAGCCATCGAAGCCGAAGGATTCGGGGCATTATTCAACCCTAATTCTACGTTCCGTAGAGGTATGTATGATTCCCCTCGTGATGCCATCGCTGCGGCGTTGTTGCATTTAGGATACAACGTCAATACGACCAGTGAAAGCGAGCTCGCTGAAGCAGAAGCACTGTTACGCAACGCCAACTTTGATCTCTTTGGCGAAGATAACCTTAAACGCGAAGTCATCGCAGGAAACTTAGACATGGCCTTGGTCTACTCGGGTGATTACTTCGATGAGTTGTTCGCGGCTGAAGAAGACGAGCGCGAAGTAACCTTCAATTTTTACGCACCACAAACCACCAACGTCTGGATTGATGGTTTCGTGATTCCAACCACGGCCCAAAACATTGAACTAGCCCATACATTCATCAACTTCTTCTTAGACGTTGACAATCAAGTTGCGAACAGTGAGTGGGTTGGCTATACTCCAGTCATCCAAGAAGTGTTTGACATCATGGTCAACGATCTTGGTTTCGATGACCCAGTCTACTTCCCTTACCCAGAAGGCACCACACGATACGTCTTCAGATTCATCTCGCAACAACACGATCAAAAACTCTCAGACATCTTAAACCGGGTGAGATTACCTTAAATTTTCACACAAAAGGGAAACGTTGTTTCCCTTTTTATTTTGTCTGATTTATGGTAAAATAACGCGTGAACTTAAGAGGAGAATTATATGAATACGAACACACGAAGAGCGCATCGAATTCGCATTATTGAAACACTTTATCAACTCGACTTAGGCGCCATTGATGTCTACGAAGAAAGTGGCATCCCTTTTATTGATGAAGTGTTGAGCGGTATTTTAGAACATCAAGCTGACATCGATGCGACGATTTCAAACGCGCTCGTAAGTTACACCATTAAACGCTTATCTTTTGTCGACCGTGCGATCATTCGCTTGGCCGTTTTTGAGATGATGTTTACCCAAACACCCTCAGAGATTATCTTAGATGAAGCGTTGGAACTCACCCATCAATACACGGATTTAGGTGATTCTAAAAGTGTCGCTTTTAACAACAAACTACTCGACACCATCCTTAAAACCATGAAGGAGGGACCTAGTGGAGAATAAACCGCTCAGCGTGAGCGCGCTCACGAAATACATCAAATATAAATTTGACCACGATACGCATTTACAGCGCGTGCTTTTAGAAGGCGAGATTTCAAACTTCAAACACAACGCCCGGGGTCATTTTTATTTTACCCTTAAAGATGCTCAAGCTTCCATCAGTGCGGTGATGTTTCGCTCCCGTGCAGAACACGTACCCTTTCAACCAAAAGAAGGCATGAGTGTTGTCGTCCAGGGAAACATCTCGGTTTTTGAAAGTGCTGGGTCTTATCAAATTTACGTTGACCAAATGCAGGAAAAAGGGTTAGGCAATCTTTATCAAGAATACTTGATGCTGAAAAAAGCGTTGTCTGAACAAGGGTATTTTGATTCTGCAAGAAAAAAACCACTTCCGGCTTTCCCAAAGCAAATTGCGATTCTCACCTCGGATACAGGTGCCGTGATCCGTGACATGATAACCACACTCAACACCCGCTATCCACTCGTTAAAGTGTTGTTATATCCCACCGTGGTACAAGGGGAAAAAGCGGCACCTTCGATTGTTCGAAATCTTCAAAAAGCCGATGCGAATCCAGACAATGATCTCATCATTGTCGGCCGTGGTGGTGGTTCCATTGAAGATTTGTGGGCGTTTAACGAACGCGCGGTGGCCGAGGCCATCTATCATGCTCGCACCCCAATCATCAGCGCCGTGGGGCATGAAACTGACTACACCATTGCGGATGAGGTTGCCGATCTTCGAGCCCC
>SKJA01000063.1 GCA_007116105.1 Candidatus Izemoplasma sp. | reverse complement strand
CCCACTTGCGAGACTGTATGATAGGCGAGAATTTGCTTCATGTCTTTTTGCGTGACCGCAAACATGACCCCACCAAACGCGGTGAGCGTCCCTAAAACAAAAAAGAACGTGGTGTAGTTATACCCAGCGGCCGAATACATTTCATTGATGCGAATGAAAAGATATAGCCCGGCCTTCACCACCAACCCGCTAAGCAGCGCACTGATCGCGCTTTGGGCCACACCATGGGCTTTTGGAAGCCAAGTGAACACGGGAAACAGGGCGGCTTTCACAGACACACCCGCCATCAAACAAGCATACGCAAAACGGACCGCAATCGAGTCTCCATAGTCGCCCATCATCTCACCAATGACGATGATGTTGATGGTCCCAAAGACAAAGTATAAAATGATGACACCCACCAAGAATGTCAACATCCCAGCGGTGTTAACGATCAAATAATAGATGCCTGAGCGAAAGCTTTCGGCTTCTTTTTTAAAGACAATTAAAATCGTAATTAAAATCGTGGCCAACTCTAAAAAGACAAACATGTTAAACAAGTCGTTGGTCATGATGAGGCCAAAAAAGACCCCTTGTAAAAACAATAAGAAAAACAAGAAAATACGGTTGGTTTGTTTCGTTGAAAACGTGTAGATGATGATCATCCACCACGTGAAGATCGCCAAGAACACAAACGACATCGACAACGCATCGTTCGACAGTGAAATCCCAATCCGTCCATCCCAGTTCCCAAAGACAAACAGGGTTTGGTCATAGTTTGGGGTGAAGTGTTGGTAATACACCACCGCGATGATGGTGATTGCGATCTGTGAGAGAATCGCTAAATAATTGACGCGTTCTTTTGGAATCAAATAGATGATGATGGCGGTGAGAATCGGAATCAGAATCAGTAAAACAGCGAGTTGCGTCATAACTCCATGTCCTCACGATTGAGGACCGTTTTCCATTCGATTGAGCCATAGTGATGGAACACTTTAATCGACAACATCAACGCCATCGCTGTGACCGTTGATCCAATGACGATGGTCGTGATCATCAACGCTTGTGGTAACGGATCGACAATGCCCACCAAGGTTTCATTAAAGATCGGAATGGATCCGCCTTCTAAGTTCCCTAAGTTGAGGAACAACAAAATCACACCCGATTCAATGATGGTCACCATGAAGACACTTTTAATGATGTTTTCACTGACGGATAACCCGTAAAATCCAATAAGAATGACGATAAAGGTTAAAATCGGATCCATTTAACGTCCCTCCTTTAAAAACGCCGTGAAGATGGTCCAAAGACCCAGCGCTACTTTAAAGCCAATCAACATGTTTAAAGACACCAAATACACGGCTTTTAAGTCTAGGTTCGTATCGATTGGGAAAAAGTTGGTAAAGAATGTGCCTCGTGTGAACACCGAAATCGACGCCAGTAAAATGATGGCCATGAAAATAAATTTTTCAATCGTCACGATGAAGCCGACATTGGTCTCACGATCACTGTCAATGTAGTAAAGAATTAAGATCGCGGTGGCGACAATGGCCCCACCCTGGAAGCCACCCCCAGGCGATAGATGGCCATTGATGATGACATAAAACCCAAACGCCAACATCAACGGATACACCAAGACACTGAAGGTCACAAACAGATCGGGCGTTTTATAACGGTCGATCATAAACTGTGCGTAACGTTCTTTCACTTCATGTTTGGAAATCCATAAAATGCCTGAAACAGCAATCAACAAAATCCCTGCTTCAAACAAACTGTCAAACAAACGATAATCCAAATAGATGGCCGTGACTAAATTACGCGATCCGGTTTCTTGATAACCGTTCGCAAAAAAGTAATCTCGTCCATACGCGTTATACAATTCTCGGATGTCGCTCATCGCAACAATAAACACACCCAACAACACCGCTAAAAGCGCAATGACAATCACATGTTTATTCACCGAAATCACGATCCTTATACTTGATGACACGAATGTTTCGGTAATTCGCGGCCATTTGCTCAAGTTTGTGAATTAAAATGCTGGATTCTTTACCTTCAAGTAAATACTGTCCGGTCTTCGCATCTTTACGAATGATTAAATCAATGTTCGTTTTTTCAAGGAGCACTTGATCTTCCCCTTGGGTATAATGCTCAAACCCAGGGTCATTGGTGATGTTAAGCTCTAAGTGATAGTACTCCGCAAAACGGTTGAGAAGAATGTAACCCACACCCGTAAAGGCATCGTCACTGATGATGAAGTTGTCGTTGACACGGTCTAAGACAATGTATTCGCGTTGACGCGAAATACTGATGACATAAATTAAAGGAATGATCGCCGAGTTGATGGCGACTTCCGCAATCGCCACGTCAGGCGCACTGTTTAAGACGTACAAACTGGCGGTCACCAACGAAAACGACGCAATCAAAATGATGATGGTCCCATTGTTTTTGTGCGTCACAATCGCAATGGCTAAAATAATCAACAAGACTTGTAAGAAATACGCACTGATTTCTATTAACGTCACATCACTCATAGCGCTCAGCCTCCGCTTCTTGACGTTTGAGTTCGGCTTGGGTGTAAAGACGTTTCACGTCAAGACCCGTTAAATAGGCACTGCGAATGTTGACGTGTGAGCTGATGGGGGTGGTTAACATTAAAAACGCGATGAGTAAAATAAACCGTACCAAATAATCAAAGCGATCAAAACTTAACACCATCAGGGCAATGATGATGGTCAGCGCAGCAACCGTATCAATGGTGGCAGCGGAGAGAATGCGGGTGTAAAGATTTTTGAGGACAAAAATCGACACCATGCCAAACACTAAAAAGATCCAGGAAAGAATGAGTAAAAGTATCGTGATTGCATCGATCATTTTTCACGTCCTCCTGTCATGATGTATTTAGACAACAACGTAATCGTTAAAAAGCCGATGATGCCATAACTGATCGCAATGTCCAAAATCAAAATACTGTCAATGTAAATGGCGTAAATCGCAATGAACATGACCACTTTGGCAGAGATGATGTTGACCATTAAAATACGATCCCAAATCGTGGGGCCGATGATGAGCCGAATGAAGCTTGCTAAAATCGCCACAATCATCAAAAACAAAGTCACAATTAAAAACCATTCAAGCACACTCATCAGACATCGTATCCTTTCTTCTTAAGCAGCGCTTCGAACTTTTCCCGAATCGGTTTTGCCAATTCTTCCGCAGTCGTGCCCTCGGCAGCAAGCGTCAAGACCGTCACGGTCCGCGATTCACTGTTTGAATCGATGGTGATGGTGCCTGGTGTGAGCGTAATGGAATTCGCAATCACGCCGACCAAGACCGGATCGTCCACATCGAGTTCAATCGTGAAAACCACAGGTTCAATGCGATGGCTTAATAAGTTGTAGACATACATAAACGCCGCTTTATAAATTTCGACAAACAAAAACGCCACATACACCACAATCGTCCGCAAACGAATGCCGTGATAGACGTAGCCTTCATCGGTATAAAGCACATTGTAAGACGCCACCACCGTAATAAAAAACGTCACCACAAGTCCGGAGATGATCGTTTCAATCTGGAAGTTAAACGCCAGTAAAAACCAAAACGCAAGTAAGACTAAAAAGAGTTTGTAGCGCAACTTTATAAACTGTATCATGGTTTCACCTCTTTAACGTTAGTTATTATAGCACTCTCACGCTAAAAACTCATCCCTTTTTTTGGGCTTTTATCAGCGCAATGATGGTTTTTGCGTCAATCAAAGTGTCATCATAAATCAACGCTAAGGCATCTTCAAAGGGCATCAAAACGGTTTCCACAAACTCACCGTCATCGGGTGGGAGAGGATTGTCTTTTAAAACACAGTTACGGGCGAGGTAAAAAAAGACCCGCTCCGTACAAAAACCAATGGCGCCCATGGCTTCACCCAAAGGGGACCAATCCTCAGACACGTAGCCTGTTTCCTCTTCAAGTTCACGTTTGGCGGTGTCTAACGGGTCGTCATGCTTATGATCTTTTTTGCCCGCAGGGATCTCAAGTGTGTCACAGCCTGCGGCGTAGCGATATTGGCGGACTAAAATGACCTCATTGTTGGGTGTCAACGCCAGCACCGCTGCGGCACCGATGTGATCGACAATGACACGTAAGGCTTGTTGATCATTGGGTAACGTGACCGTATCTTCGTAAACGTCAATAAAACGGCCTTGGTATATCATCTCACGGGAAACAAACGTTTCTTTAAAGTTCATTGGGTCAACTCCTTCGATTACTTGTGATAGGGGTGATGATGCAAAATGGTAAACGCGCGGTAGACTTGTTCGAGCAACATCAACCGGGCCAATTGGTGAGGGAAGGTGAGTGGTGAAAACGACCAAACGAGATTCGCTTTCGCTTTAAGGGTGCTTGAGACGCCATGCGACCCGCCGACCACAAAAATAAGATTGGAGTCTTGATACGTCAAGACGTGGGAGATTTTTTGCGCCAACGCGGGTGAAGAAAATTGCACACCCTCTAAGTCACACAAAATCACAAAACCTGGGGGACACTTTTCTAAGAGTGCCTGTGATTCTTTTTCCTGAGCTTGAACAGTCTGTGCGACAGAAGGGTTTTTCAAGGCTACTTCAGGCACTTCGATGACGTTCATCTGACCGAAGGCTTTCAAGCGTTTTAAAAAATCATCGCAGCCCTCTTTTAAGTACCCTTTGGACAGTTTACCCACCGTTAAAAAGGTCACAGTCATTTCTTCTGCCCCCTCGGATGAGCGCTGTGATAGGCTTCCAACAGCGCATCACGACCCACATGGGTGTAGATTTGGGTGCTTGATAAATGGGCATGGCCTAAGAGTTCCTGGACACTTCTTAAATCCGCCCCAGAGGCTAACATATGCGACGCAAAAGAATGTCTTAACATGTGCGGTGAGACTTTTAAAAACGTCGCCGACGTGGCTAAGATGTCTTGCATGATGTGACGCACCCCGCGGGTGCTTAAAGGGTCTCCCTTCATGTTCACAAACATCAGCTTATGTTTTTTTTCTTTCACTAAATACGGTCTTGCATACAGTAAATACCCTTCAAAGAGTGCTTTCACACTGCTTGAGATGGGGACATAACGTTCTTTATTGCCTTTGCCGCGGACAAGCATGGTCTTTTCCTTTAAGCGCACACTTTGAAGTGAGAGCGAAACCAATTCTGACACCCGCAGTCCGGACCCATAAAGCACATGCAAAATCAACGCATCGCGGGTGCCTTTGGGACTGGTTTGGTCGATGCTTTCAAAGAGTGTTTCTATGTCTTCAGGAAACAAATACTTCGGCGCTGGTTTGGTCACTTTCGGGAGTTTTAACTCCAAAAAAGGATCGACTTCAATCTCCCCTTGATCTCTTAGAAACCGATAAAAAGAACGCAATGAAGCGATTTTCCGGCTGACCGTTTGGTTTTGATAACGGGCGATGAGTTCAGAGAGATAAAACTTTGCGCTGCGAGGTGACACGACGTTTAAGCCACCCAGTTCTTCCCGCACCAAAAACAGCCGAAAGTCATCCACATCTTTGGTGTAGGCTTTGACTGTATGCGTGCTGTTGCGCGCTAAGACACTTAAATAATCGCTATAGAGTTTGATCCAATCCTGATCGTTCATGAATGAAAGCCTCCATTGCTTGAAGAGCCCGGGTGGCCATCAAGCTTTTACGCTCTTTTTTCTTATGTTTTTCTGTGATTTCTGGCAGCAAACCAAAATTCGCATTCATCGGTTGAAAATGTTTCATTGGGGCGTGAGCAATGTAGTCGGCTTGCGCGCCAATGACCGTCTCTTTAGGAAACGGTGAGACAGTGAGACCATTTAAATAGGCGAACGCACTGTGTGCCGCCACAATCGCACTGGCCGCACTTTCAACATAGCCCTCAACCCCTGCCAATTGACCGACAATCCATAAATCTTCGCGTTGTTTGGTTTGATAGT
>SKJA01000168.1 GCA_007116105.1 Candidatus Izemoplasma sp. | reverse complement strand
CTCTTATTGAAAGATTTGGGTGTTGAATACACCTTGATCGGTCACAGTGAGCGCCGTGAGTATTACGGAGAGACGGATTTAAGCGTCAATGCGAAACTCAAACAAGCTCTCAAGCACGGGTTAAAACCGATTGTTTGTGTCGGTGAATCCCTACAAACTCGTGAAGCAGGCGACACGGATGTCTTTGTTGCGGCACAAATAGAAGCCGCCTTCCAAGACGTTGCTGAAGAGGATCTCTCAGAGATCGTCATTGCCTATGAACCCATTTGGGCGATTGGCACTGGCGTGTCAGCGACCGATGAACAAGCCAATGAGACGATTCGAGCTCTGCGTCAAACCTTTGCTAAACTGTACAGTGTCAATTACGCGAATGAAATGCGTATTTTATACGGTGGTTCGGTTAAACCTGATACCATCGCGGGCTTACTTGCCCAAAGTGACATCGATGGCGCGCTCATCGGTGGCGCATCCTTAGACGCCAAAGGCTTCTTAGCCATGGCTCAAGTAGCCGTAAAATAACGTAAATAAAAAGTCCATCCCAGCGGATGGACTTTTTTATTAACGGTTGTAGAATTCTACGATCAGTGATTCTTTGATTTCGCTTAAGATTTCACTACGTTCTGGTAAACGTGTGTAAGTAAACGTGTTGTTGTTGTCGTTGAACGTGATGAAGCCTAAACGTTCGCGAACACTTTCTAAGTTGTCTTTGACAATTGAAAGTTTGCTAGAACGCTCACGTGGGCCAATGACTTGACCAGGTTTTACACGGTACGATGGGATGTCCACTTTGTGTCCATCGACAAGAAAGTGACCATGATTGACAAGCTGACGTGCTTGACGACGCGTCGCAGCAAAGCCTGCACGATAAACAAGGTTATCAAGGCGTGATTCGAGTAAGAACAAGAAGTTCTCACCTTGTGGGCCTTTCATGTTTTTCGCTTCGTTGAAGGTTTTGCGGAACTGACGTTCATTGACACCATAAGTGTAACGAACTTTTTGTTTCTCTTGAAGCTGAATGCCGTACTCGGATAACTTCGTGCGACGTTGACCGTGTTGACCTGGTGGGTAATTGCGTTTACCAAGTTCTTTGCCAGTCTCAGTCACAGAATATTTTAACCGACGGGAAATTTTCCAGCTTGGTCCTGTGTAACGAGCCATACGTATTCCTCCTTTTTTTATTTGCGTGAAAAGAAGTCAAAGCTTCTTAACCGTGCGATTCTTTTAACGAGTTCACCTTGCCAGCGAAGATTACTATCGAACCTAACGGAAGAATCAACGAACGCTTAAGTCACAGTGTAGCTGCCTTTATTACGCACGCTTAAAGATTATAGCCCACGAGGTTTAAATTGTCAAGGACGATATCGAGCGCTTTTTGGACATTCTCTAAGTCTTCTTGTGTGAACCGTGCCTTGCGTGGTGAGTCTAGGTCTAAAACCCCTAAAAAACGACCATCTTTCAGCAACGGAAGCACCATTTCACTTTCGGAAGCCCCATCACAAAAAATGTGTCCTGGAAAGCGATGCACATCGTCGACAATGAGTGCTTGTTGGGTTTTTGCAACGGTCCCACAAACCCCACGCCCATAGGCGATTTCCGTACAGGCAGGTAAACCTTGAAAAGGACCTAAGATGAGTTTGTCTTGGTGCCATAAATAAAACCCCACCCAGTTGACATCCTCTAAATAATACTTTAAATGGGCCGCCGCATTTGAAAGCGTCGTGATGTAGTGATCGTTCGCATTCAGTTGGTAAGGTAGACTCTCAAGCATACTCGGCGCATCTTTTTGATTGGGGGTAAACATACAATCGCCTCCTGTTCACTAGAAATGTAGCACGGATTGCGCATTCGCGCAAGCAACTCGTTGTGCTCATTTGACAAGCATTTCTTAGTGTGATAAGGTGAGATTTGATTAGGAGTGAAATAATGAAAAAAATCATCATGTTATTGATTCTTTTAGCTTTACCCGTTACGCTCATGGGCTGTCGTCAAGACGAAGCTGTCGCCTTGGTAAACGAGGAACCCATTTCATTGGCCTTGTTTGAAGAAACGCTCGAGCGCATGAAAAATGTCTATGCCAATCAAATCGATTTTGAGTCCGAACAAGGCGCCATGTTTTTAACCCAACTTGAAGAGAATGTCTTAGAGATGTTGATTCAACAAGCGGTCATTTATCAAGTCGCAAAAGCCGAGGGTTATTTAGTGCCCCGCAGTGAGGCTGTAGCCGAAGTGGCAGCGATTCGCGCCAGTTTTGAAGATGATGCGAGCTTTGAAGAAGCCTTAGAAGCCAACCTTCTCACAGAAGAACGCTTCATTGAATCGTTACAACAAGACGCGACGATTGAAGCCTATTTTGAGGCCGTCATTCAGGTTGAACCGGTAAGCGAAGAAGAGGTCATCGCCTTCTATAACGAGCAAAAAGCACTCGCTGAAGAAGCTTCCCAAGAGATTCCTGAGCTCGAAGAGGTCTTTAATCTGATTGAAGCGGAACTGCTCGACCGCCGTAAAAAAGCGGCCGCGAACACCCACGTGGAAATGCTTCTTGAAGCCGCCACGGTTGAACGTTTAAGATAAGCAAAAAGTCTCTTGCGATGGCAAGAGACTTTTTTTATTTGAATCCACGACGTGTTTGCTCGCCCCATTCATGGGTTTCCTTAAGCGCACTTAAATACCCACGCACACGGTATAAACTCATCAGTTGGCGGTAACCAAAATTCTCAAGCACCGCATACCCTAACAAACGCGCTGTGTCTTTCACACTGAAGTGAATCTGATCTTTTTCTAGAAGCAATAAAGAATACAGTGACACCACCATCCCAAGGGCGACGGTGGCGGTAAAAAAGGCTAAAAAATACTGCGGTGCCAAGATGCCTAAGAAGAAGGCGAGAAGCAAAAAGACATACGCTTGAAATTCTAACAGCGGTCCTACCATCTCAAAAATGATGAAGTAAGGAAAAGCCAACAAGCCCACACCGCGATAGCGGGGGTTAAAGCTCATGTCTTTATGATAACTTAAAATGTCAATTAACCCGCGGTGCCAACGGTTTCGCTGTTTGAGCAAGGCTCTCCAGGTGTCGGGCACTTGGGTGTGACAGCCGGCATGATAGACGTAAAGCACACGGTGTTTTTCTTTGCGTTTGAAGGCTTCTTTGCGCATGCGAACGACCAGTTCCATGTCTTCCCCAACGGTGTCTTTTTTAAGCGCCGAGGAGCGGGTCATGTACCCCCCCGCCTGAATCAAAGGCACTTTTTTAAACAGACCAAACGCGCCTGAAATGATCAGTAAGCTGTTGAGTTTAGACCACCCCAAACGTCCCGTCGTAAACGCCCGAACATACTCAAGCGTTTGATAACGTTCAATCGGCAAACGTCCTAAACCACGTTGCTCTAAGACGCCGCGTGAAACATGCGAGCCGTTAGAAGGATGAATGTGCCCACCCAGCGCAAGGGCGTCTTGCCCATCCAACACGGTGGATAACATTTTGAGCAACGCATCGCTTTCTAAGACACTGTCCGCATCGATGCCGCACACATGATCGTATGAAGCCACATTGATTCCAACATTGAGCGCATCGGCTTTTCCCCCATTGCGTTTATCCACGACCATGAGATTGGGGATTTTCGGGGTTTTATACACCGCTAAAATGGCTTGTGTGGAGAGTTGATTTTCGTGAGTGTAAGGAAACCGTGTCAATTCGAAGTGGTCGATCAATGTCTTCAATGTCGCATCCGTTGACCCATCGTTGATGACCACCACTTCATAGCGAGGAAAGGTTAAGTTGAGGAGAGATTGCACACTATCAACAATGGAGAGCGCTTCGTTGTAAGCAGGGGCTAAAATACTCACCGCCGGCAACAAGCGATCTTCATACAATAAACTGGGCTGCTTGAGGCGCCAGCGCCGCAGTTGATTGTTCGCCGTTTGGTGTGACCAATAAATCAACACAAGATAGATGAGGTTGACCACAACGTAATAGCTCACAATGTATAAATTGACCCGTAAAACGTAAAGCGCCAACCACGACCAACTGAGACCTTCAAAGCCTCGTAAAAAGAGTTCGAACAGAAACATCAACGGAAACAACACCAACGCAAAGACGCCAAAGCGTCTTAAAAACCGTAGTTTATCCCGTTCTCTCTCAGGTGTATGCGCAGTTCGTTTTAAAGGCAGCTGTCGCGTTAACCCTAAAGCGACTAAGACACTTTCTTTGCCGTAGATGCTTAACTCTTCAGCGAGTCCTTCGTGTTGTGGCAACACCCCTTTAAAAAAGTTGATGAGCTCAAAGTCATACCGAGGGTTTTTATTGTGATTGAGAAAGCGTACAAAAGGGGTGTATTGTTTTTCATTGAGTAAAGTCATAAGAATGGTGAACAATGAGCCTTGAGGGTTGCTTAGGGTACGAAACAAGATGGTGTCGAGTGAATTGGCTAAAGAAAGCGTTAAAACCCGCCGCTTAGCCGAGGAAAGGGAGGGGTCTTCAAGCCGTTTGAGGGCCTCTTCAAGCAAGGATTTTTGTCGCTTGAACAGCCTCTCTAACGCCTGAATGAGAACCCGTGTGTGTGCCGTTGAGGATACGCAGTCCAAGTAAAACGTCAACGCATCCTCACGGGTAAGGTGAACCTCATAGATCAAAGCCAACAGTTCAGGGTCTTTATGCGTGAGATAATGCGGCTCATAGAGTAAATCACAGTTCAAATAGACCAACACCCGTGCCGCCCGTAAACGAATGGTGTGATGCATGGGATGAAGTGTCTTAAGATAACGTTCATCAAAATGGATAAACTGTGTTCTCACATAGCGCAACAACGTTTGTGAAGGGTACCGTTTGGTGTAGGTGATGAAAAACAAAATGATTTGTGGATGCGAGGCGTCTTTGAGTTGTTCAAAGACGGGTTCGATGTCAAGCGTTTGGTTGAGCATTAGCGTCGTGAGTCGTTGAATCATGGTGTCGCTAAAGCGTGGTAGACGCGTTAAAATTAAAGCTAAAACATCGGCACTTAAGCGATGCTTTAAGGCGTTCACGACATAGAAGAACACCACTTCATGACGCTCTTTTTTAAGCCGCTCAAGCAACAAATCCACAGCTTCCTCACGGTCGAGATATCCGAGATACACGGCCGCTCTTTGACGGTTAAAAGGTCGCCAAGCGCGTGCTTGGCGTTTGAGATAACGGAACCAATGATGCGGCGTCACATCGTCTAAAAAGCGCTGCTTGGCTTCCGCACTCAGATGGACTTGTTCGCATAAATGGACATAACTGTCAAAGATGTCATGTGGCTTAAATCGTTGATGAACCGAGTGGCCCTCAATGTAGCGGTCATACACATAATTTTGCACGGCTAAACGGTGTGCGGTGTGCTTTTGATGACGTTTTTTTTGAAGTAAGACGAGCCCCATCAACACCACGCATAATCCCATTAAGCCCCAAAAGACGTTCCAAATCAGCTCTAGCGAGATCATCGTTGACGACCTCGTGTGAAGCGTTTAATCAACCCATGGACTTCTTCTAAATATAAGGGCTTTTGTAACACTGCGTCGACGTTGAGTTCGTACGCACGCGTCAGGGTCCGCTCGTTTTTATTGTGTGAGGCAATGATGAAAGGAATCGAAGCGTAGCCCGCTTCAGCGTTAAGTTTTTGTTTTAACGCAAAGCCGTCGAGTTTGGCTAAATTAAGTTCTGAGATGATCACATCCACCGCCAAACGGTTCAACCGTTCTAAGGCTTCTTCAACACTGCTGCATGAGACCACGCGGAACTCGGTGCGTTCTAAAAAGCGGGTGATCAATCTTAAATTGACGTCGTCTTCATCGACAATCAACACCGTTTTATGTGTTTGGATAACCTGGGCATCCCCCTCAATCACAATCGCCCCTGGACCATCGTTTTGCGATTTTAAGACCCGGGCATTCAACTGTTTATAAAGGCTTGAAAGCGTGTAAGCCTCCCGTGGGTCTTCCCGTAAAGG
>SKJA01000049.1 GCA_007116105.1 Candidatus Izemoplasma sp. | reverse complement strand
TGGTGCAGGTGTTCGACTTTTAAACGGATTAGATGAAGTGTATGGTTACACCAACAAAACCGATGAAGATACGCTCCGTACACTGATTCATAATTTACGGGCATCGTTTCAAGGAGATGCTCAAAAAGCACAACCTCTTGGGGCCGCAAAACCTTACGAAAACACGGTTAAACGTCCAATGGACAGTGTCAGCGTCCAAGAAAAAACAGAGGTTTTAGTACAGCTATCAAAACGCATACAACAATACGATACACGTATTGTTCAAGCCATTACCCAGCTTTTAGAGACAGAACAAGACATCTTGGTTGTCAACAGTGAAGGTGTCTATCAAGACGATAAGCGAACATACACAAGAGCTGTGATGATGGCTGTCGCAAAAGAAGGCGAATTGATGCAAGAAGCTTTCGAGGGTCCTGGTCGTTTTATGGGCTATGAGATGGTTGAAGCGTTAGATTTACAAAGCATGGCCGATGAGGTTGCACACAGTGCGATCACGCTTTTAACAGCGGAAGATATGACCTCGCAAGTCATGCCAGTGGTGTTACATAATGGGTTTGGTGGCGTGATTTTCCATGAAGCGTGTGGACATCCTTTAGAAGCGACTTCAGTTGCTAAAGGATTGTCACCATTTGTTGGAAAACTCGGTGAAAAAATTGCTTCTGATGTCGTCACTGCGTATGATGATGGCGATGTTGAGGGGGCATGGGGACGGTTAAGTTTTGATGATGAAGGTCGACCCACACAGAAGAACTTATTGATAGAGAATGGCGTCTTAAAAAACTATTTGATTGATTATCGCAACAGTCGAAAAATGAACATGGAGCCCACAGGCAGTGGACGCCGTCAATCGTATAAGTTTTCCCCAACCTCACGGATGAACTCCACGTATATTGCACCGGGAACGGATAAGTTTGAAGACATCATTAAAGACACAGAGTACGGTTTGTTTGCGAAGAAAATGGGTGGAGGCACCGTTCAACCTGCAACAGGTGAGTTTAACTTTGCGGTCCAAGAAGGCTACCTCATCGAGAATGGAAAACTTACAAAACCCGTCCGTGGTGCAATGTTAATTGGACACGGAAAAGACATCCTCTTTAAAGTCGACCGTGTCGCAGACAACATTGAGTTTGGCCAAGGGATGTGTGGATCACTCTCTGGGTCTATTCCTGTGGACGTGGGTCAACCGACCATTCGCGTTCAAGGGATGACTGTGGGCGGCGCAGGAGGTAAAGCATGAATAAGCAGGCATGGTTAGAACTTGGTTTAGCCAAAGGGTTCACGGATTTAGAATTTTTCATCACGCACGCGAAAAGTACGAAGTTATCCTTATATCAAGGAAAGCTCGATCAAAATGTTCAAAGTGACGTACAAAGCTTGAGCATTCGTGCGATTTATCAAGGCAAACTGGTCAGCGCTCGATTGGAAAATCTGAGTACGGAAACCATTGAACACACACTGGATGTGATGCTTGAAAATGCGAAAGCCATCACGGCAAGCGAACCAGCCATTATTTTTGAGGGTTCTGAGAGTTACCCTGAGGTGAAAGTGGAGAACTTTCCTTTTGTGGAAGTTCCGATTGAGGAAAAAATTCAGTTGGTGCATGACCTAGAGGCTTCCATTTTGAAAGCAGATCATGTCAAACAAGTGCAATCGACAATGTATCAAGAAAATGAAAACACCACTGAAATACTCAACTCTAAAGGCCTAAATTTGAAGCGCTCTAACACATTTGCATACGCCTATGCAGTGGGTGTTTTCGAAAAAGACGACGACATCAAAACGGCGTATGACATCAAACTGGTTAAGTCATTTGATCAATTTGACGCAAACGTCATGGCCAGTGAAACGGTGCGTAAAGGACAGGCAAAACTCGGGGGTAAATCACTGAAGTCTGGTGCTTATCCTGTCGTGTTTTCCAATGAAATGTTTGCGGATATCTTAGGCGTCTTTACCAGTATCTTTACCGGCGAGGCAGCCTATCGCAATTTGACCGCACTTAAAGATAAGGTCGGTCAAAGCATTGCTTCTTCTAAGATTACCCTCATTGATAACCCGCTACATGAAGACGCGTACTTTCAAACGCCATTTGATGATGAAGGTGTCGCATGTCAACCATTTAAGGTGGTTGATCAAGGGGTCTTTAAAGGCTGGATGCACAATTTAAAAACCGCAGCCATCTTTAAAGAAGCACCCACAGGTCACGGATTTGGCGGCGCGATCCGGCCGACAAACTTTTACTTAGAACCTAAAGACACGTCGTTTGAAGGGCTTATTTCAGCCATTGACCAAGGGGTTTACATCACCGATTTGGTCGGATTACACGCAGGAGTTAAAACCGTCTCAGGCGATTTCTCCTTACAAGCAGGCGGGTTTAAAATCGAACAAGGTAAAATCACAACACCTGTTAAAATGATTGTCGTTTCGGGTAACTTCTTCAAAATGTTGAATCAGATTGAAGCCATTGGGAACGATTTGAAATTTGGCTTAAGCGGTACAGGATCACCAAGTGTTCATGCAGGAAAACTCATGATTGGTGGCGACGAATAGTCTAATCCCCCTCGTTGGAGGGGGATTTTTGTTGTGTAAACGGTCTTATAGGCTATTTCGTTTACAAATTATATCTCGCTCGTTATAATGAAACTGTATTTAATTCATAAGGAGGCTTATAATGCCAATAGTATCTGCAAAAGAAATGTTAAAAACGGCACGCGAACAAGGGTACGCAGTCGGTCAGTTTAACATCAATAACTTAGAGTGGACAAAAGCGATTTTACTCACTGCACAAGAACAACAATCACCTGTCATTTTAGGCGTGTCGGAAGGCGCTGGAAAATACATGGCCGGATATAAAACTGTTGTGGCGATGGTTCGTGAAATGATTGATTTTTACGGCATCACTGTCCCTGTTGCGATTCATTTAGATCATGGCTCGTTTGAAGGCGCAAAAGCTGCGATGGAGGCTGGATTTTCCAGTGTTATGTTTGATGGATCTCATTATGACATCGAAGAAAACATTGCAAAAACAAAAGAAATTGTGGCACTTGCAACCCCACTAGGTATCAGTGTTGAAGCTGAGGTTGGTGGCATTGGTGGCGAAGAAGATGGCGTCATCGGAAACGGCGAAATTGCCGATCCTGAAGAATGTCGTCAAATTGCCCAACTAGGCATTTCTATGTTAGCCGCAGGCATTGGGAACATTCATGGAACTTATCCTGAAAACTGGGCTGGTTTAAGTATGGATGTCTTAAAAGAAATTGGCGAAACAACGAACAACATTCCGTTAGTGTTGCATGGTGGAACCGGGATTCCTGATGCGATGGTTAAAGAAGCCATTTCGTATGGCGTCTCTAAAATTAACGTCAATACAGAAGCACAGTTGGTTTTTGCGGCAGCCACACGGAAATACATTGAAGCAAATTTAGATCTTAAAGGCAAAGGCTTTGATCCACGTAAACTTCTAAAACCAGGTGCTGATGCGATTGCCGCTGTTGTGAAAGAAAAAATGGATTTATTTGGCTCTTCTCACAAAGCTTAGGAAGTGATGATATGCACCCATTCGAACTGATTCTCAAAGATTTCGTCAATTGGAAAATGGATAACATCGAGGTATTAGAAACATTTAAAGAGCATGGCTCGATGATCTATGATCGTTTAGAGCCAGTGTACGCCGTCCTCGATTATATCTATCAAAAAGCCGTCCATCACGGTTCTTTAAACGAGGACTTACAAACGATTTTCCAAGTAGGCTTAAATTACTTGCACGGTCAGTTTGAGGTGATTCGTATTTACTATGAAAATTTGTTTGAAGGTAACTGTTACGACTTTGAGAATTATGCTGTCCTTGTCGGTTACTTAATGTTCATCAGTGATTTTAGAGCAGATTTAGAGGACTACGAAGACAGCATAGACTTTGAAGCACTCAACGATGTCGAGACAACGATTGAAGACATGATTGCGCAACGCGAAAACAATTATGTCTATGCCGGAGAAATTCTGAATGAGGCAACACAAGACATTGTCGAACAACTTGATTTTGAGTATGTGAGCATCATTGATATTTTTGTAGAAATTGCCCATAACTTAGGCGTAGCAATTCATAATGAACCAATGAGTATTATCGGAAAAGACATCTAATTTAGATGTTCTTTTTTTCGAAGGAGTGTACCCATGAGTCTTAGAAGAACCATTCAAAACATTAAGCGCTACGACCCTGCAGCTCGTCATACGCTCGATATCTTAATCACGCACACAGGCATAAAGGCGGTGTTTATCCATCGCATTGCCCATGTTTTTT
Organism: Candidatus Izemoplasma sp.; assembly: GCA_007116105.1. Taxonomy (GTDB): domain Bacteria; phylum Bacillota_I; class Bacilli_A; order Izemoplasmatales; family Izemoplasmataceae; genus CSBR16-87. The sequence continues at coordinate 1,739 of SKJA01000049.1, read as the reverse complement.
GGCGTCTAAGACTGAAGTTAGTTGCGCGCATGATCAGTGGTCTTTCTCGCTTTTTCACAGGCATAGAGATTCACCCAGCTGCGCAAATCGGTCGTGGCTTAGTCATTGACCACGGCATGGGTGTTGTCATTGGTGAAACCACTCAAATTGGCGATGATGTCTTGATCTTTCATGGTGTAACCTTGGGTGGCACAGGAAACGACACCGGGATTAAACGTCATCCCACGATTTGTCATGGCGCTATGATTGGCGCTGGGGCCAAGGTGTTAGGAAACATTAAAGTCGGCACTCAAGCACGGATTGGCGCCAACGCAGTGGTGTTGCAAGACGTACCCGATGGCGCGACCGCGATTGGAATTCCTGCACGCGTGATTCCAGGTAAAGAAGTCACAGGGTTACAGTGCTCCTTGGCACACAAAGATGCATAAAAGATAAAACACACGTTAAGCATGTTCTATGCTTAACGTGTGTTTTTAATGACTACAAATGATGTTCAGGTACAGGCTCTGTGTGTTCTTCAAAGAGTGCCGTACTCAAATAGCGTTCCCCATTGCTTGGTGCGAATGTGAGGATTTTACTGCCCTCAGGCAACGTCTTAGCTAAGGTAATCGCTGCGAACACGTTGGCACCGGTTGATATGCCACCGAAAAGACCAACGGTTTTCATTAAAGAGCGCGTGGTCGCAAAGGCATCCTCACTCGAGACGGTGATGATTGCATCAATCAGTTCTCGCTTTAAGATGCTTGGAACAAAGCCGGCTCCGATGCCTTGAAGTTTGTGAGGACCTGGTGCTTGTCCACTTAAGACCGCAGAATCACTCGGTTCTACCGCCACAATTTTCAGGTGTGGCAGCCGTTCTTTTAAAACTGAGCCCACGCCTGTGATGGTTCCGCCAGTACCCACGCCGACCACTAAGGCGGTCAGGTCTTTGACATCAGCATAGATTTCTTCTGCAGTCGTCCGCATGTGGATGGCTGGATTATGAAGATTATCAAACTGCATCGGCATAAAATATCCCTTGGCCTGCGATAGTGTTTCTGCTTGGGCAATTGCCCCTTTCATCCCTTTTTCTGCAGGGGTCAAGATGAGGATTGCGCCATACCCTTTTAAAATCTTACGGCGCTCCACACTGACACTCTCAGGCATGGTGATGATGAGTGGGTATCCTTTTGCGGCACAGACCATAGCTAAGCCAATCCCAGTGTTTCCACTGGTGGGTTCAATGATGGTTTGGCCAGGTGTTAACAAGCCTTCTTTTTCAGCGGCTTCAATCATGTTAAACCCGATTCGGTCTTTCACACTGCCCCCGGGATTAAACCATTCCAGTTTGACATAAATCTCACGCTTTAAAGTTTCAGAGAGTGACTGAAGTTTAATGATCGGGGTGTTCCCGATCAACTCAGTCATGTGCGAGACAATCATTGGGACCCTTTCTGGCGCATGTGAGGGAAAAGTAAAACATCGCGAATGGAGGGGTTGTTTGTCAACAACATGATCAAACGGTCAATACCGATACCAAGGCCACCGGCTGGGGGCATGCCGTATTCTAAAGCCTCGATGTAATCATTGTCCATTTCCGTTGTTTCTTGATTGCCTAAATCTTTTTCTTTTAATTGAGCTTCGAAACGACGTCTTTGTTCAATTGGATCGTTGAGCTCTGAAAAAGCATTCGCATATTCTCGTTGATCGATGAACAGTTCAAAACGATCGGTGAAACGTGGGTCTTCTAAATTTTGTTT
>SKJA01000112.1 GCA_007116105.1 Candidatus Izemoplasma sp. | reverse complement strand
CTCATTTTTGCGGACTTAGACACAGTCTTGAAACGGCTCCCAAAAATCGAGAAAAAAGCGCAACTCAAAGTGGATGAAAGCATCAATGAAGAGTATCGTCTTTTGACGCTTATCCACCAAACGCTGATGGACAACGAACCCATTCGTTCACTTAAACTGAGCGAAGCGGAAGAAAAAATCATCCGCAGTTATGGTTTTTTGACGTTAAAACCGATGCTTTATGTGTGTAACATCGCAGAAGAAGATTGGTTGAGTGGTTCACTCTCGGCGCATGCTGAGGCTGTGTTTGCCTATGCGTTAGAGCAAAACGCACAAGCCATGACCATCAGTGCGAAGATCGAAAGCGAACTTTCGACTTTGGATGAAGAAGATAAACTGGAAATGTTAGACTCCATGGGGGTCAAACAATCCGGGTTGGATACGTTGATTCAAAACGCCTATACCATGCTGGCATTAAGAACGTTCTTTACTGCAGGTGAAAAAGAAGTGCGTGCTTGGACCTTTCAATCAGGCATGCGAGCCCCCCAATGTGCTGGTGTCATTCACACGGACTTTGAACGTGGCTTTATCCGTGCCGAGACGATTGCCTATCAAGATTTTATCGATGCAGGCTCGTTAAATGTGGCGCGGGAGCGAGGAAAAATGCGTTCTGAAGGGAAACAATACGTGGTTCAAGACGGCGACATTCTCTTGTTCCGCTTCAACATCTAACGATGTTATCTTACCTTCAATTGGCAGTGGGGCTCTTTGTAGGAACGTTTTACTTGGCGTTTGTGATTCGTTATTTTAAACACCGAATGGCACTTCAAGCGAAAATCTTGTCGACCCAACGGGGTGGCCTATTTGAATTTTATAAGTGGGTGCTTGCGTTATTGCTCGTGAGTGGCTCACTCCATCTGTTTGGCATCAATCCCTTTGAAACCGACAATCTTTATGGGTTAGTGTTACAGTTTAGCGTCAGTTTCCTTGCCAACAGTATTTTCATTTCCGTGTTGTTATTCATTGTGATATGGCTGGGGCTGTACCTTGTGATGAGAGTAAAAAAAATCGACGATAAAGCGTTGATTGACGTTTGGATTCACCGTTTGATTCAAGCCATGTTTCTGTTAGGATTTTTGATATCCATGATTTTGACCACACTCAGTTATTCCTAAAAAGGGCTTTGGCCCTTTTTCGTCCTTTAGGAGGGTTTAGATGAACAGTACAATCATCAGCGTTGGCAATGAATTGTTGATGGGTAAAACGCTCAACACCAACTTAACCTACATCGCCAAAGAACTGCGGATGATGGGCATTGGGGTGGCGAAAGCGTACACCATTCAAGATCACGCCACCGCCATTCGTGCGGCACTTAAGCATGCCGATGACCCGATTGTGATATTAACAGGAGGGCTAGGGCCAACACCCGATGACATGACCAAAGAAGTCGTGTGTGAGTACTTAGGTCTTACCCTAAGCCTTCATGAGCCATCCTTACACGCGATTTCAACGATGTTCGCTAAATACGGAAAGGTGATGCCTGAATCCAACCGGAAGCAGGCGTATTTTCCCTTAGAAGCAGAAATCTTAGACAACCCCTTAGGCACCGCACCTGGGATGTTGGTCAAACATCAAAATCAAACCTTCATTCTTTTGCCAGGTCCCCCCAATGAGATGCGTCCAATGCTCGATTTAGTGAAACCATTGTTACTCAATCAAAGGGATGTCGAAATTGAACAAGAAGGCTTTTTGGTCGCTGGGATTGGTGAATCCGAGATGCAAGATAAGCTTGAGGGCTTTGAAGCACAACACCCACTCGTACGCATCGCACCCTATGCGGGTGTGGGCGAGATCCAGTACATTTTTACCAGCACCAATAAAGACGCACTTCATAAAGCGTTAGAAGCGTTTAAAGCGAAATTTAACCGCTACATCATGGGGCCATACACGGAGACCTTTGAAGAAATCTTAGTTCGTGAACTACGCTTACGAGGGGAAACACTCTCGGCCGTAGAGTCGTGTACCACAGGATTATTCAGTGGACGTCTTGGCAATGTTGCGGGTGTTTCTGAGGTGTTTAAAGAGAGTTATGTCCTTTACGACAACGACATCAAAATAAAAACACTCGACCTTCATCCAAGCACCCTTGCATCCTTTGGTGTGGTGTCACATGAAGCGGTGCGTGCCATGGCCGAAAGTCTGGCACAAAAAACCCAAGCGGATTTAACTCTGGCAATATCCGGTATTGCTGGACCCGGCGGGGGAAGCCCTGAAAAACCTGTTGGAACCGTCCTGTTTGGGGTACATTATGAAGGTCAAACACACAGTGTTGAACGGTTCTTCCCAGGGGATCGCCAAACGATTCGTCACCGTGCGGTGGCTTATGCGTTTTATTTACTCATCTGTCAGGTGAAACGGCATGGGTGTTAACATCCATCAAGGCACCCTTGGTACGATACCTTATTTGGCGTATGAAGGGCCTCAGGCCAAGCGTCTGATCTTCTTACAACACGGCATTTATGGCAACAAAGAGAAAGTGATGAACCTCATGGGTGTGGCCATTGCGAACTTAGGCTATGTGGTGGTGGGTCTTGATACTGTGGGTCATGGTGAACGGGGTGAAGCACCATTTCTCAATGGACACTCACCCCACGGTGAACTGCGCATGTTTGACTTAATTGAACCCACGGCGGAAGACGTCTTGGCCATCTATGAATCAGTCTACCAAACGCGTTTTTCTGAGTTTGACTACATAGGCATTTCTTTAGGTGGGTTAATTGGCTATCATTTAGCCAGTCAAACCAAACGATTAAATCGACTGTATATTCTCATGAGCACACCCAACTATGAAGCCTTTTACCAGCATTTGAACCCTACCTTAAGCGCACGGTATCAAACACTCATTGAGGCTGGAAAAGCCAAAATTAAGAAGCTGAACCCGAGCCTCAAACCAGACGCATTAGCCATGAAGTCACTGCATGTCTATCATGGGCTAAACGATCAAGAAATTCCCTTGAGCGCAACCACGGAATGGCTGGAAACAGCTTCCTTAAAAGACGTCACTGTTGAGACCTTTGAAACAGGACACAAAATCAATAAACCTATGTTTGAAGCCCTACTCAAACGTTTAAAGATCACAGAAGGTTAATGGTTTACATCCTGAAAGTGGTGTGCTATAATAATGCGCGTGCTCAAAAGAGCACTCCCCTTGCGGCTCGTCCGCCATCAGACCAGAAGGAGGTATAGACATGACTAAATATGAGATCATGTACATCATTCGTCCAACCGTTGAAGAAGCGCAACGCAAAACCATCATCGAGACATTACACAACATTTTCCCTGCGCACGCATCCAACGTTGTGAAAGTAAAAGAATGGGGTACCCGCGAACTCGCGTATGAAATCGATCATCACACCAAAGGCTATTATGTCGTGGTGGATGTCGAAGCGACCGAAGAAGCCCGTGCGGAATTCGATCGTGTCATTCGCTTGAACGAAGATGTCATCCGCTACTTAATTATTAAAGACGTACGTTAATAAAGGAGTGCTTCTATGTTAAACCGTGTGGTACTAGTCGGGCGTTTAACGCACGACCCAGAATTGAAACGCACCCAATCGGATATTCCTGTGGTGAACTTCCAAGTGGCGGTCAATCGTCCATTTTCACGCAATGAAGCCGATCAACAAACCGATTTCATTCGTGTCGTTGCATGGCGTAGACAAGCAGAAACCCTCGCACAGTATGTGCGAAAAGGTGCCCTAATTGGGATTGATGGTCGTCTCCAAAGCAACAGTTATGAAGACCAAACGGGACAACGTCGTACGACCATAGAAGTTTTAGCAGATTCGATTCAATTTTTAGAACCAAAAAGTCAAGATGGGAACAGTGGTGGTTATGAGGCTCCACAACAAAGTGGTTACGCTCGTAACAACGATTATCAAGACCGCAACAGCAATCGCTACGGTGGTGAAAACCAAAGCCGTTATGAGCGCTCAGCACAAACGTCTGATGCCCGTCAAGCCCCACCCCTCGACATTGAGGACGATGACTTACCATTTTAAACTAAAGGAGAGAGAACATGGCTCGCGGAAACTTTCGTAAACGTCGTAAAAAAGTATGCTTTTTTACAGAAAATAAAATTAGTTACATCGATTACAAAGATGTTGAACTCTTAAAACGTTTCATCTCAGATCGCGGAAAGATTTTACCAAAACGTGTCACTGGCACAAAAGCTGGTTACCAAAAAGAACTTTCTGTTGCGATCAAACGTGCTCGTCACATGGCATTACTGCCTTTCGTAAAAGATTAATTAAAAAAGCTTATTCGTTGTGTTGAACGAATAAGCTTTTTTTACTCTTCAATCAGTCGACCAATTCTTGGAATGTTGTCTAAAACGCGTGTGCCGTGTGGAGAGACACCTTGAATCTCTTCCGTTAGGTCTGCGCCGGCTCGAAACCCATTATGACTGCCTCCGCGCCACCGCGCTGAGTCCGAGACATCATAGACAAATCCGTTGACTGCAATGTACGCTTGACGCCCATCTAACCCATCGTACTGGGATAGTTCTTCGAGCGTAAACTCACGCAGTTCAGCCTCAGGAATGCGTTCAACCGTAGGTGTGGTGTTCCCACACGCGCTTAAGAGCACTAAGGCTGTGAGACTTAGAATAAAGAATAAAGTTTTTTTCATAAGAGCCCTCCTCGCTATAAGGATAGCAACACGAACTAATTTTGTCTTAGCCGATGCATTTTTATTTTTTTGAAAGCAAAATAAAAGCCCTTGAAGGGCTCCTATATAGGGGCTACAAAGGCTTGATGTGACGAATCCAATACACAAAAGGCGTATCCAAAGCAGCAACCAACACTTTGATCAGGTAGGTTGTGAGTGCAATCTCTAACACCACGGATAAAGGGAAAACGCCTAAGAAAGCAATGGGGACAAACACTAAAGTATCTAGAGCTTGTGAGGCGAGTGTGGATAGAATGTTTCGTAGATACAGCTTACGACCATCGCCTTGACGCACTTTCAAGTAGTTGAAGATGTGCACATCAAAGAGTTGTGCAAGGGCATAGGCCGTCAAACTGCCTAGGGCAATACGAGGCAACAGACCAAAGATGGTGACCAGAGCGTCTTGAGCAAAATCATCCCCACTGGGTTGAAAGAGTAAGACCACTTGCATGATGATGACGGTGGCTAAAAGTGAGAAGATGCCAAGATAGACCGCTTTTTTTGCGTCTTTTAAACCGTATTTTTCACCCAACGCATCGGTGACTAAAAAGAGTGTGCCATACATAATGTTACCCAGCGTCGCCGTCAGGCCAAACAACTCTATGGTCTTGGTCACTTGGATGTTGGCTAAAATGGTCCCTAAGCCAATCCACACCAAGAGCCCGGTTTTACCGAAGAGCTTGTACGACAAAGTGACCAGTAAAAAGTTGACTAGCGCAAACGCTAACCATAAAAATTCATTCATGTGATTCCTCCTAGTTTTGGTATCGCAGGATGGTTTCGAACTGCGTGATACTGAGCTATTTTAGTGTTTTTTTTAAGTGCTGTCAAGAAATGACGTCGGGCGTGACAAAGTTTGTCGTTGTGCTATAATATTATGGACTAGAAAACGTGAGGTGGATCTATGCCACGACGCTACAAGCATGTGCTCATTGGACTTCTAAGTGTGTTTAGCTTAAGCAGTCTTTTAACCATCATGCAAAGAGAACTTTTCATCCTCAGCATCAGTGCGTTGGCATTAACGCTTTTTTTCACTGTGCTGATGCGTTTGTCGCACCGCAAGTCTAGTGTCCTATTAGCACGGTATGAACGCCGGTTACTTACCAAAACAAAAGCGTTGAAGAATAAAGATGACATCGCATCAAAATTGACTCAATACCACCCCGTGGGCATTATTTTATTGAGTGAAGGGAATGTGATTGCTTGGGCTAACCAAGCCGCTAAGGACGCTTATGCGAACCCCTTAGAAGGCCGGTCTTTGGAAATGATTGACAAAGAACTTTTAGAGATCATTGAGAACCCTAGTCCTCTTAAAGTTCCCGTCATTCGAGTCTATGGTCATCACT
>SKJA01000093.1 GCA_007116105.1 Candidatus Izemoplasma sp. | reverse complement strand
CATCCCTTAAGCGCCTCACAAGAAGCACAGGCCCACACGTATGCCCGTGAAGGCGCCTCCTTGGTCTGGGTGTATCGCGACCAAGAGGTGGTGGGGATGTTGGTGTTAAAAGATGCTTTAAGACCTCACGTTAAAGAAACCATTGCTCAGTTTAAAGCGTTAGGCATTCTCCCAGTGTTGTTGACAGGGGATGTGCACGAGAGTGCGATGGCCATCGCAAACGAGGTTGGCATTGAGAAAACCATTGCGCGTTGTTTGCCAGAAGATAAAGCCAAACACGTTAAAGAATTTCAAATGACTTGCGGCCCTGTCTTGATGATTGGCGATGGCATCAACGATGCCCCCGCGCTCGCGGTCGCAGACGTGTCCATTGCGATGGGCACAGGAACGGATGTGTCCTTGGAAACCTCCGACATTGTTTTAATGAACGATAACTTAGAAAATTTACCAAGAGTGTTTAAACTAGCCAAACGGATGAGACGGATTGTGATTCAAAACATCGTCTTCTCTATTGCGGTGATTGTGATGTTACTCATCGGGAACATCTTTGGGCTTGTGTTGTTGCCTCTTGGTGTCCTTGCGCATGAGTTATCGACGATTTTGGTGATTTTAAACAGCTTAAGAATGTTGCGTTAAAAAAAAGGCCGAAAGGCCTTTTTTATTGGATGTAATCTTTAAACAAACGTTGTAGATAAGGGCTCAGTTTGACCAAGAGTTCACGCTGGGTGTCGGTGGTGCTTTCTTCCAAAATATGAGCTTGCGTTTTCAATGTATAGTAGAGTTCTTCGTGTTCGTAAGGAAGATGCACACGACTGCTCACACAATCGTAAAATAGACGCTCATGAATGGCCTCGAGTAAACGGTCAAGTTGAAGATCTTCGGTTAAAGACACATGGACACTAGGGGTTTGTCCATGGTAGACTGAGCCTTCGACCAAGTCGAGCTTATTAAACACATAAAGACGTTCGATGGCCTCGGCACCAACCAATTTCAACATTGTGTTGGTGGCTTCGATGTGTTCTTGAATGTAACTAGAACTTAAATCGAGCACCACGACAATAAGATCCGCTTCTTTCAACTCTTCAAGTGTCGACGCAAACGCTTGATGGAGTGTTTTGGGTAAATGGGACACAAAACCAATGGTGTCTGTCAGTGTGAAGGGCGGCTGATTGGCATGTTTGATGCGTCGTGTTTGGGTTTCTAGTGTAGAGAAGACTTGGTCTTTCACCAACACCTGTTTGCTGTCGTCAGGCCATTCATTCAGCGCTAAAAGACGGTTGAGTAAGGTGGATTTTCCAGCGTTGGTGTAACCCACAAGCGCCACATTTTTTAGTGGTCCTTGACGGCGCTGTTGACGATTTCTGGCACGGACTTCCACCATCGCTTTTAGGTCATTTTTTCGATTTTGAATGGTCGCTTCGATTTTTCTGCGCGAGCGTTCAAGTTTGGTTTCACCAGGGCCACGTAAGCCGATGCCACCTTGTTGTCGGTCAAAGCTCACCGACAAAGCAGAGAGCCTAGGTAAGAGATATTCCAGTTGTGCAATGGAAACAAGAAGCTTTGCTTCTTTGGTTTGTGCTCGTGAAGCAAGCAGCTCAAAAATCAACAGTGTACGGTCGAGTACGACCACATCCCAAAGATCTTCTAAGTTACGAATTTGGGTGTTTGAGAGCTCTTGAAAGAAGATCACCATGGTGATTTCGTGTGCTTCAATGTAAGCTTTAATTTCTTCTGTTTTCCCCTCACCAATCAGTGTCCGGGCATTTCGTACGGTGACTGATTGGGTGAAACGCTCAATGATATGAATGTCCAGCGTCATCGCCAGCGCTTCAAGCTCATCGAGAACATACTGAACATCTTGAATATAGGGTTCGGTTAACGCAACCAATAGAGCTCGTTTCAAAGTATCACCTCGAGCTAAGTATAGCATATAAAAAGTGGTTCGACAGAACCACTTTTATCTTTAGTTTATAATCCGCATTTCAGTTGCGCATTGCAGTTGGTGCAGGTGTGACAACCACCCAAGTCTTCCACGGTGCCCTCGAGGCAAATAGGACAAATGTCGCCAACTTCAACGCCGATGTTACGGTCTTGACGATCACTGCGTAAACCTTGAGTTTTGACGACTTTGGGTTCTTTAATCTTCTCGGGTGTTTCAACCCCTAAGTCTTCCATACCGACTTGTTGTGGCTTGCGTTTTGGCTCATCCTCATCTTTGCTGAGGGAAAGAATTTGCGCATCACGTGAACCATCCACATACACGGTACCACCTTTTGCACCGCCGCGATACAGACGTTGATAGACTTGTTCAACTTCTTCTACGGTGTAGCCTTTGGGTGCGTTAACGGTTTTTGAAATGCTTGAATCCACCCAATATTGAATGGTGTTTTGCACATCAACATGTTCTTCGGGAGAGAGTTCCATGGCACTGACAAAAATATCAGGGAGTTGTTCTGGAGTGTATTCTGGGTGACGTTTTAAGAAAGACTCAACGATGGGCGCATTGACTTCAATGAACTTCCCTAAACGACCCGAACGGAAGTATTTAAACGCAAAGTAAGGCTCAAGTCCAGTCGAGACACCCACCATCGTTCCGGTGGAACCGGTGGGCGCAATGGTCAATAAGTGGGAGTTACGAATGCCGTGTTCTAAAATGCCTTCACGAATGTGTTTGGGCATTTTTAGCATGTAGCCTGTGTTGATCATCCGCTCACGTTCCGCTTTGCCTTCTAAGAAGGGGTAAGGCGCTTTTTCTTTCGCCAGTTCAATGCTGGTCTCATAAGCGTTTATGGCGATGAACTCAAACAATTTGTCAATGAGTTTTAAACCATCTTTCGCACCATAACGGCGCCCTGTCCAAATCATTAAATCATGTAAGCCCATGACACCTAAGCCAATACGACGTTCTCCTAAAGCTTGTAGTTCGTTGGCTGAAAGGAAGTAATGGGTTTTATCGATGACGTTGTCTTGTAAACGCACCGCCGTTTGAATGGTTTGTTTGAGTTTTGGCCAATCGACGTCGTTGCCAGCTTCATTCGCAAAGTTTGCGAGGTTGATGGCTGCGAGGTTACACACTGAATATGGCGCAAGAGGTTGTTCTCCACAAGGGTTGGTGGAGACCACTTTTTGACCGTAGGCGGTCGCATTGGTTTGTTGGTTGGCGTTGTCGATGAAGAACAAGCCGGGTTCTGCTGAGTAGGTGGCGCAGATGTTGATGAGGTTCCACAGTTCTTTGGCTTCGATGGTGTAATAGGTTTTGACAGGGTAACCTTTGTCTAACCATTCACGCACATCGCCGATGTGCATCCAATATTCGTCATAGGCTGCTTTTTGTTCTTCGTTGTAATTGTCGATGTCAGGGAAGCGTAAGTCGTAAGTGCCGTTGGCTTCAATCGCATCCATGAACTCTTGGGTAATCGCCACAGAAATGTTCGCACCTGAGAGAAATTCAGAGTTATGAACACTGTAAGTACCGCCTTTGTTTAAACGTTCAAAGGCCGTGTCAACGATACGTTTAGAGAATAGGTCTGGGTTTTTCTTACTCGCATCGAGGATGTATTCGTTAATCTCAACCTCTTCATCACTGAGAGGGGTAAATTTCAGTTTGTTTTTGGCGGCGCGTTGAATGCGAGGATCTTTTGAGGTTTCTAAGAGAAACTGTAGAATTTTAGGGTTTTGCATTTTGGAGATGATAAATTCTACAATGTCAGGGTGCCAATCCGCAAGCATGATCATTTGTGCACCACGGCGAGAACCGCCTTGTTCAACTAAATGAGTCAGCTCAGAGAGGTCGTGTAACCAACTGACTGCGCCAGATGATTTTCCGTTCACGCCTTTAGCTAGGGCATTTTTAGGTCTTAAAGTCGATCCGTTGGTGCCGACACCACCACCCCGAGACATGATTTCCATGACTTGTTTACGGTGATCACTGATGCCTCCACGTGAATCGTGAATGAAAGGCATAACAAAACAGTTAAAGTAGGTCACATTGGTGTTGGAGCCAGCGCCAAAGAGGACACGTCCAGCGGGGACAAGGTTCATGCTGGCGACTTCTTTGTAAAAAGCGTTTTTAACGTCGTCAGACTCGTCTTCACCTAAATGTTGTGCTAACCGCTTCGCAATTTGTTCATAGTAAAGTTCTAAAGGTTTATCGATTTGTCGATAATTTCGACGAATCGTGCCATGCGCATCCGCATCTTCCGTGGTCGCAAGAAATTCTTCTTCAACTTTGATTGTGACCCCTTCATCATCAAAGGACACTACCGTCCCGATGCCGCGTGAAGGAAACTTGGGATCGTCACGCACGATGGTGATCACGAGATCGCCTTCTTGGAGGGTTTTAAGTGTTAAATCTTTTTGAGTGTATCGGTCAATCATCACCAAGCGAGAAACCCCTTCAAGGGAGAGAGTCATCTCTTGTGTGATGGGGAATAAGTGAGGGAAGTGTGTTTTAATGTCTTCGTTCAACCGCTGAATTTGTGTTTCTGGATAACGACGCATAACGAGACCTCCTAGTTTCGGTGTATAAGGTAATTTACATTATACCCTAAATAGCTTGAGATATTTCATGAAAATACTTGAAAGATTGTCACTAAAATCTCTCAAAATCGATGTAAGCGCTGTCGCGTTTGTTTCGTTATAAACTCTAAGCCACTGACTGGGCCAATCCATCCCGTGACGCGATAATTAATACAAATTTTCGATCATCTAAAAAGATTACAACGGAAAAAAATAGACGTGTGCTATAATAAATTTACCATCGAATAGAAAGCGAGAAGGCAAATGGACCTACACGATCAGCTGATTCTAAACATTTACCTTTTAACCTTGTTTTCACAACTTGTGAAACTCAAAACACATCCACTCATCTACCGCACCATGAAGTTTCTCGTGGTCGTGCAGATGGTCTTTTTGGTGGTCTCGTTAACTCAAGTGTCTTTAGAGGGGATCGAGATAGCGTTTTTAGTGGTGAAACTTGTGCCGCTTCTGTTTGTGTTTTACGTTCTTATTCAAACAGAATTTAGACTTCTTTTAAGAGCACTCAAGCTCGATCGCTTTTTAGGTCGTCGATTTACAGAAGAAGATCAAGATGAGTTGGTTGAAACCATCGATGCGTTGATTGACCGTAAACTCGGTGCGCTGATTACGCTTGAGCGGAACGATTCACTCAAAGAGTACATGCACAATGCGTCGATGATTCAAGCCCCCATCAACAAAGATTTAATCGTCAGCATCTTCATCACAAAATCGCCCTTACATGATGGCGCCATCATCATAAAAGATCGCTTGTTGGTCTGCGCAGGTGCCTACTACCCCACCAGCGAATCTACCTCCGTACCCAAAGTGTTAGGTTCAAGACACCGTGCTGCGTTGGGCATCAGTGAGATTACCGATGCGTTTACCATCATCGTCAGTGAAGAGACAGGCAATGTCAGTGTCACTCTAAATGGAAAACTTGATCAAGACATTTCACGAGAATCGTTGATGCTCTATCTAAAAAAATACTTTAATCAATAAAGCCCTCAGGGCTTTTTTTACCCCCATATGCTATAATTTTCTTTAGGAGGTGACGACATGAAACCCTATGATGTCATTGTTGAAGCACACGACATTCAAGGCTTAATGACAGCCCTTTATTTGGTTTCACGACGTCGCCGCGTCGCGGTCATTGCACCGCCAAGCGCTCGGGATAAAACGCAAGGCAAGGATTACAAAATGTTTTGTGGCTCTTTAGGAGGGTTGAAGGAGGACAGTCTTTTTCAACTTTACTGGCGCACCGTCCAAAGTGACACTAAATTGGTGTTTGAAGGACAATTACATCAACCGTTCATTCTTGTCGATGCGCAAGGCATTCGACGGGAGGTCCCGCGCGACTTCGCCTCGTTAAGACGGTATTTTGTTCGTTACTATGCACGTCACCACCGCGAAATCAAACAGTTTTTCCATCAAGTCATGCGTTGGTATGAAGAGTTTATGATGTGGGAGAGCGAACGTCAAAAGGGTCGTCCAAGCGTGTTAAGTCAAGTTGAGATTGAGACCTTTGAATGTTCCCTCGAGACTTTTTTAAGTCGGTATTTTAAAGATGAACGTTTAAAACAAGCGTTTAACCTGTTTGCGCCACACCAAGCGCTGCCACTGGATCACATTGACGCGTGGTCGTATATGTTAACGTTTTTTAATCAAGTCATAGAACCCAACTACCAACTTCACCAAGGGTGGCCACAGACTTTCGATCATTGGCTCAAAAAGCTTCTCGAGCTCGGCGTAGATGTCTATGAGGAAGACGCTCTTGTGTGGCGTGAGGAAAGCGACTACACCATGTTGGTTCAGCTCGCAAGTGAGAAGCGTTTACGAAGTCGTTGGGCGGTCTCGGTCGCGAAACCAACACAAGAAGCAGTCTGGATTCAATCGTACGATGTGGTGCTTGATGCGTCGTTTGCACTTGACACATTCAACCATGAATGGCGTTTGTGT
>SKJA01000035.1 GCA_007116105.1 Candidatus Izemoplasma sp. | reverse complement strand
GTCCTCAGTCTTATGTCAAGCTTAAGCAAACTGCGACCACACCCATTCCCACCTTTTCCCGTGGTAGCGATTTCATTCTTCAATGCAAAGACGACGTCGTCGAAGCTTTACAGCAATCAAAAATCTTTCATTTTTCCTACTGGCCGTTGACACGTGAACCATCGAAATCAACGGTGTTATCTCTGATAGATCATGCGAAGGATGCTGGTACACTTGTCTCGTTTGATCCGAATCTGCACGAGGCATTGCTTCATGAAGACACTATCTCAACGCCGATGTTACATGAACTGTTGTCAAAAGTGGACATTATAAAGCCTTCTTTAGACGATGCTTCACGGTTGTTGGGCGAGGGCAAGACAAAAGAAGAGTACATGACTGAATTTGAAAACTTTGGCATCCCCTTAATTTTAATGACTTTAGGAAAAGATGGCGTCTATGCCAGTTATCATAAGACACGCACATTGTTTCCAACACAAGCGAAAAATATCGTTGACGCAACAGGTGCAGGTGATGCCTTTTGGTCTGGTCTTTACAGTGGACTCGTAGAAGGTTTGCCCCTTGATCACACCGTGCATCTCGCGCAAAGTGTGAGTGCCTTAGTGCTACAAGCCTTGGGTGCAATCACACCGTTGCCACACTATTCACAACTATTGGAAGGAGATTACTAATGCGTATTCTATTTTTAAATCCACAAGGCAATTTTGACGCTGAAGACTCATACTGGACGGAACACCCCGACTTTGGAGGACAGCTCGTCTATGTGAAAGAAATCGCCCGTGCCATGGCGACACTCGGTCATAAAGTGGACATCGTCACTCGCCGTTTCAATGATGAAAAAATTCGAGGGTTTCACGAAACGATTGATTACTATCCTAATTCAGAGGGGTTACGCATCGTAAGAATACCTTGTGGTCCCGATCGGTTCATAGCTAAAGAATCGTTGTGGGAACACCTGTCGGAATGGGTCGAAAACATTCTTGAGTTCTATGCATCAAATGATGAAACGTTTGACTTCATTACGACGCATTATGGCGATGGTGGGTTAGCAGGCGTTCTCTTAAGTGAGCGTTCTGGTGTTCCTTTCTCCTTTACAGGGCACTCTTTAGGGGCACAAAAGATGGATAAACTTCACGTGACCGAAGAGACCATGCATTCCCTCAATGAAACCTATCAATTTGCTAAACGATTAAGTGCTGAGCGTAGCGCAATGAAAGGCGCAAGCATCATCTTCACCTCGACAGAACAAGAGCGCGATGAGCAATATCATCATCCCGCTTACCAAGGGGCTGGGGATGTGAACAATCCTGAAAAGTTTGTCATTGCTCCCCCTGGGGTTAACGAAGAGATTTTTGGCGAAAATGTGGTCAATGACTTAGAAGAAGACGTGGGTAAAATGTTGGATCAAACACTGGTTCGTGACATTGACCCCGATCGAGTAAATCTGCCTTACATTGTCTTAGCTTCAAGACTTGACCCTAAAAAAAATCATCTTGGACTGCTGGAGGCTTATGCGGAATCAAAAGCTCTACAAGCCATCAGTAATGTCGCCATCAGCTTACGTGGTGTTGAAGATGCCTTTACATCCTACGACAACTTAAAAGACAATGAGAAAACCATCATGCACGCGCTGATGAATGTCATCCAGAAACATCAGCTCAAAGGTAAAGTCACATTCATCAACATCACCTCGCAAAAAGCATTGGCCGCAAGCTATCGTTATTTTTCGACCATGCGTAGTATCTTTTGCTTAACTGCGCTTTATGAACCCTTTGGTTTAGCACCTATTGAAGCGATGTGTGCAGGGTTGCCCGCAGCTGTGACACAGTATGGTGGTCCAGCGGATGTGTTAAAAGACGACAAAGACGCTTATGGTGTCTTACTGGATGTACACGATCAAGAGCACATCATTAAAGGTTTAATGCAAATATTTAAACACTTTGAGTTTTATCAAAAACAAGGGCTTTACCGAGTAAAATCAACGTTTACTTGGCAGGCCACTGCGAAACGATATTTAGAAGCGATTCAAGCAACATTGGCTCACCCCCAATCGGTGGTTTTAGATGCACATGACTACTTTAAGTCACCGAGTCAGCTCTTGGATTTCGGACTTGAGCCCATCACGAAGCACTATTTGAACTAAGGAGGATATGCTATGTCGGACCAACAAAGAATACCTGTTGAAGTAAAAGCTGAAGCAATGAACGATGTTTTACCAACGACTGAATCCAATCCCAAGAGGAAATTCAGCTTGGGGAAGAAGGCACAGGATCGACTTTGGTTTTGGCTCTTTTTAGCCCCTGCCCTCATTCCCTTTCTGTTGATGGTCATCACGCCATTTATCATGGGCATCTATTTCTCATTTACAAACTGGGATGGTGGATTGAACGAAACTGAATGGATTGGACTCGCGAACTTTAGAGCCTTAAGCACCGACTTCCGGTTTATATATTCGTTTGTCAGAACCGCGATCTATGCGGTCGGAAACGTCATCTTAATCAATGTCGTGGCTTTTTCCCTAGCGTTGCTTGTCACGAGGAAGTTGAAACTTCAAAACCTTTATCGTGCAGGGTTCTTTATTCCCAATCTCATTGGGGGCCTCATCATTGGTTACTTATGGAGTTTTATTTACACCGTGGTGTTAACAAGGGGCTTAAGTTTGTTTGAGATTTCACCCTTAGTTAATGAGAATGCCATGCTGGCGTTATTGGTCGTTGTCACGTGGCAATTTGCTGGATACATTATGATGATTTACATTGCGGCGCTCCAAAATGTCCCTGAAGATCTGATTGAAGCGTCTCAAATCGATGGCGCCAATGCGCTACAACGATTACGGAACATTACCTTACCCTTGATTGCGCAAGCGTTCACGGTCTCACTTTTCTTAACACTGGTCACAGCCTTTAAACAGTTTGATACCGTGTTTAGCTTAACGGGTGGGGGACCTTCCATTTCCTCTCCTGGGTGGCTTGAATCGGTTGCCGGATTGGAAACTTCACGGACGGTTGAGTTCACACGCTTAGTGACGGTTCAAATTTACAATTGGGGATTCTCTCGTGGTAACTTTGCTCAAGCCCAAGCACAAGCGGTAACCTTCTTTATTATTTTAGCCATTTTCTCGATTGGCCAAGTTTACTTTAATAAAAAGCGGGAGGTCGAACTTTAATGAGCACATTAAAACTAAAACTGACACGCTTTCGTGACCGATTGAGTGCATTAACCAAAGTAGAGACTTGGAAACAAGCACCGAAAAACATCTTCAACTGGTTTAAATCTCTCTCTCCTCTTGAAATTTTAGCTTTTGCTTTGTTGATACTATTCATTTTCCCGTTTTATATTGTGGTCATAAACACCGCTAAAACTAACACGGCCATCATCGATAGTCCGATGAGTCAGCCTGAATCATGGTCGGTCTTTGTAAACAATGTTCAACGTATTCTAGACAACGATCGCTTAGCGTACGTGAACTCACTCTTTAATTCCGTCATCATCACCACAGCCTCACTTGTCTTAATTGGGGTGTCGAGTGCGATGGCTGCGTGGGTCCTTGTGCGGACCAAAACACGTCTTTCAATGACTCTGTTTTTGTTCTTTATCTCCGGTCTAGTCATCCCGTTTCAAATCGTGATGTTACCGCTCGTAACGCTCATTCGCGTGTTGGAAAACATCACCTTTCTCCCCTGGCGTGATACGCACCATGCAGTCATCATTGCCTACATGGGGTTTGGTGCACCTTTAAGTATTTTCTTATTTCATGGATTTATTAAGTCAATTCCAATCGACATCGAAGAGGCCGCCATCATTGATGGATGCTCAAGACCCCAAGTATTTTTCCGCATTGTCTTACCTATTTTAAAACCCATCTTTGTGACTTTATTGGTGCTCAATGGGCTTTGGATTTGGAACGATTTCTTACTGCCTTTACTCGTGATTGGTCGTGGTGGTTCAACCCAAACGTTGCCACTGGCCGTTGCCAACTTTGCCGGGGGCTTTGTCCGTCAATGGGACCTCTTGTTAACCGCCTTGGTAATGTCAGCAATTCCTGTCATTATATTGTTCCTCTTCGCTCAAAAACACATCATTAAAGGCATGACTTCGGGAGCTGTTAAATAGTGTTTAACAAGATAAAATGTGTCATCTTTGATCTCGATGGGGTCATCACTGAAACCTCGAATCAACACTTTGAAGCTTGGCAAGCCATGGCGCAAAAACTGGGAATCACCCTAGAACCTTCTTTTGAAGAACAACTCAAAGGCGTCTCACGCCAAGCATCACTTGAACGAATTTTAGCGTATGGACAAAAAGCAATCAGCGAAGAAGACAAAGTACGCTACCAAGCTGAGAAGAATGCTCATTACCAAAGGTTGATAGCTTCATTTGATGAACGTCAGCTCTTTCCAGGTGTTGATTCTTTACTCAGTCATTTAAAAACAAAAGGCATCAAGATTGCGTTAGGTAGTGCAAGTAAGAACGGACCAACCCTTATTCGTGCTTTGGGCATTGAACAAGCGTTCGATTATGTGGTCGATCCTAACACCTGCGCTTCTAAGCCTGCTCCGGATATCTTCTTGGATGCAATGAAACACTTTAACCTCACGCCTCAAGAGTGTCTCGGAATTGAAGATGCTCAAGCGGGTGTGGATGCGATTAAGCGCGCAGGAATGGTTGCCATCGGCATTGGCGATCCAACGCCGTTATCCCAAGCCGACTTTGTGTTCCCAACCACTGAGGATGCCGCACAGTGGCTTATGTCAAAACTTTAGGTGAAGCTATGCAACTGACACGGCACCAACGAACAGACATTGCCTCACTGACAGTCGATGAAACGATTTTTGCCACACAAAACAATTACCTCGGTGTGCGTGGAAACTTTGAAGAAACAGTGCCCTATCAATCCAGCATTCGAGGCACTTACATCAATGGTTTTTATGATTCTCATCCGATTCCTTATGGTGAAAAAGCGTTTGGATTTCCCGAGTGGTCACAAACCATAGTGAATGTTCCAGATGCCCAAACAATTTTAATCTATGTTGGGCAAACAGTACTGAACATCTCACAATGCAAACTCATTAGTCTTAAACGCTCCTATGAACTTACCTCAGGTTTCACAATAAGGGAAGTCATTTACGAAACACCCGAACAAGATCGCTTCAAACTGACGTTTAAGCGTCTTGCACACCTTACCTATAAACCACTCTTCATGATCGATGTGACCATTGAGAGCTTGACGTATCAAGGACCACTGACCATCGTCTCAACCTTGCAAGGCAATGTAGAGAACTTTGTTTCAAAAACAGATGCTCGTGCAGGTGGTTCGGAGTCTAAATATTTAGAGGTTTTAGAAACACAGCACACGCAAGATCACGCTCACATGCGGGTGAAGACTAAACAGACAAACTTTGAATTGTTGGTTGGCTTAACGCATTCTGGTGCATTTGACTATACTTCATTTGAATCGTTTATTGAAGCCACCAAAGAAGTGTCAATTGAACCCAATAAACCGTATCATTTTACAAAGTTTGCCATCTACTTAAATAGTTTAGATCACGACGATCTTGATCCGATGCTTCAAAGTGGTTTTAACTTCATTGATCTTCACTCTGTGGAAAAAATCTTTTCCCTTCAAGCAGATGCCTTAAAAGAGTTTCACGTCATGGCGAACATTCGTATTGAAGATGACACCATGGAAAACATCAATGATGTTATGTACTACAACCTCTATCAACTCTATACAGCAGGAGGACACAGTCCAAGGACAAACATCCCTGCAAAAGGCTTGACGGGTCAAGGCTATGAAGGTCATACCTTTTGGGACACAGAGATTTACTTCATTCCTTTCTTCATGCAAGTCGATCCAACCCTTGCGTTAAACTTATTGGAGTATCGCTATTTTCAATTGGATGCTGCAAAAGCGGAAGCTAGAATTTTAGGGGTTCCAGAAGGCGTGAAGTTTGCTTGGCGGACGATTGACGGTCAGGAAACAAGTGCCTACTATGCAGCGTCCACGGCACAATATCATATCAACAGTGACATTGCTTATGCCATCATAAAATACTACCAATTGTTCAAAGATGATCGTTTTATGAAGCATAAAGGGTTTGACATCGTGTTAGAAACCGCTAGATTTTTCAAGCACGTTCTCCATTACTATGATGGACAATATCATATGCACCATGTGACAGGTCCCGATGAGTATACAGCGGTCATCGATGATAATTTCTACACGAACAGTATGTTGAAATATCATCTTGAGTTTTTGCTAAGGTATGTCAAAGAACATCAAATCACCGACGTTTCTGAGGTCGAGCTGGAGCAGTTTGAACACATCGCCAAAAACCTTGCAAGACCCTTTGATTCGACGCTTGGCATTGATGCTCAAGACGCTAGTTTCTTATCAAAGAAGCGATGGGAGATTCAAAGTATTCCCGAAGAGAAAAGACCGCTACTGTTGCACTATCATCCTTTGACGATTTATCGCCATCAAATCATCAAGCAAGCTGACACAGTTCTTGCCCATGC
>SKJA01000084.1 GCA_007116105.1 Candidatus Izemoplasma sp. | reverse complement strand
CAAAGACCCGAGGGCCATCGTGCCTGAAGATAAAATGAGTGCTTTTTTAAAGACCTGTTTGGCACGGGTAGGATTTAACGCACCAATGTTTTGACCGATGAACGCGCTCATCACCCCGCCAATGGCCATCGCAGGATGCAAAATCATGGAGGTGATGCGATTGCCGATGCCAAAGGCCGCAACGGTGTTGACGCCATAAGAAAAAATGATTCCGTTCATCAGACCAAAGCCAACCGCAGTGATCGCTTGACCCGTCGATGCTGGCACAGCTACTTTAATGATTTTACCGGCGATCACAGGGGTCAGGGCTAAGTATTTAACGAGAACACGGACCCCGTCTTTAGCGAAAAACAAACGTTTGAAGGCCCAAGGCAAGACAATGAGGTAACTTAACACGGTCGCATACGCTGCACCTGGCACACCCCAGCCAAAGACGTTGATGAAGATCGGTGAAAGAATCATGTTTAAAAGAACCGAAGTCATGGAAATCTTCATCGGTGAGACCGTATCACCCGAAGCGTTCCGCGTCGCCATCAAGGTAAAAAACATAAAGAGGTAAGGTAGTTCAAAGGCGCGAATTCTTAAGTACGCCACAGAGTTATCAAAAACGAACCCTGTCGCTCCCATCGATGCAACGATCGTGGGAGCTAAAAGGTATGAGAGGACGGATAGTACGACACCCAGTGACAAAGCCAAGGTAAACACTTGACCCGCATATTCATGGGCTTTCTCTTTTTTATTTGCACCCAAAAGCTGTGAAATCAAAGCGGTGCCCGCGACAGAAATCCCCATCCCTAAGGATAAGTAAGTAAACATCACAGGAAAGGTAATTTGAATGGCTGAAACAGCCTCAGCGCTGACGCCAGGAATACGAGCGACGAAAAACATGTCCACAACATCGTGAAGCGTTTTTAAAAGATTATTTAACATAATAGGAAAAGCAAGGATGATGAGTCCTTTAAAAATGTTAGGGTCTTTTAAAATCAGTTGTCGTTTTTTTTCTTCCGTCGTCATGGGTATCACCATGCATGAGTATACCATAAAAAAGAAAAAATGTGACAAAATGACACATTTTTTATTGGTGGGGTGGTTTGGGTCCTAAAAACTGGTAGTAGCGCGTCTTGATAGGACCATTAAAGAGGACTCTTGTGCGTGTCGGTTTCAAGTCTAAAAGTTTTTCCGTTGAAGAGGTTGAAGAGATGAGAAAAAGCGAATACGTTTTGAGTCGTTTGAAGGTTCGACCAATGTGCTCATAAAGTCTTTCAATGTCCTTTAACCGTTGCATCCGCTCGCCATAGGGTGGGTTGCTGATGATCAGGTGATGTCCTGGTTCAAAACGTTTTGTTTCAAAGCGTTCGGTTTGAAAGTCAATGTCGGCCAAAACACCAGCCCGTGCGGCATTTTCTTTCGCTAAAGCAATCATGGAAGCATCGTTATCTGACGCGTAAATGGGTGCGATGCGAGCGGTGACTTCTTCTTTTTTTAATGTCTCTTTAAGTGCTAAGTGACGTGCTTGATCGTACGTCAAAAAGCTTTCAAACGCAAACGTCCGCTCCCGATTAGGCGCTTTGTTTCGTGCAATCATGGCTGCTTCAATGGGAATCGTACCGGATCCACAAAACGGGTCGTACAACACACGCTCTTTGCGATACACCGACAACAACACCAACGCGGCCGCAAGGGTTTCTTTGAGCGGGGCGCCACCCGTTTGAAGGCGATAGCCTCGTTTGTGAAGCGCTTCACCAGAGGTATCTAAGAGCACCATCATGATATCCTCTTCTAAATGAACTGCAATATGATAGCTCGGACCTGTCTCAGGAAAGATGTCCGAAGAGGTTTTCATCTCAAGGCGCTTTAAGAGTGCTTTTTTTGTCAGTTTTTGAATGTCACGCAAGCTAAACAGGGTTGACTGTTGACTTTTTGCGCTGATCACAAAGGCTCCACTTGGGTCGAGGTACGTTTCCCATGGAATCTGTTCAACGACGTTGAAAAGCTCATCAAAGGTGAGGACTTTCTGAACTTTTAGTACTTTATAGACGCGTTCTGCTGTTCTTAAAGCCATGTTTACTTTCATCATGAGGTCATCATCCCCATCAAAAAAGCATACGCCTTTTTCAACCATGACATCCTCGACCCCCAACGTTTCAAGTTCGTAGGCGACCACACGTTCAAGGCCAAAAGCGACAGGAATCATTAAATGGTGTTTTTGCATCTTAATCACTGCTTTCTCATTACGATGTTTGATATAATGAACACGAGGTGACGTTCATGACGTTTTTTGATGTCTATTCTTTAATCATGTTGTTTACATTTTTCACATTATTGGTCTCTAAATCTTGGTTAACACACAAACGTGAGCGCACGGTCATTGCCCTTGGTAAAGGAAAGAAGGGTGTGGGCGCGACGTTGGAATATTTTTATTACTTCGGGTTTGTGTTTCTTGTCTACCTTGTGCTTATCAGCGCTTTTGGCTGGCCCTTTATCGGGATTGGTGAACTGATTGTCTTGTTTGATCATATCGGATTTGAAATCGCTGGGACGGTGTTACAAACTCTGTCCATCATCCTCTTCTCATTCGCCTTAGCAAGTTTCAAAGATGCTTGGCGCATTGGGGTGGCGACACAGTCGACCGGCCAGTTAATTACAACGGGCATCTTTAAGTATACAAGAAATCCCACGTACATCGCGATGAGTTTATTGTTTTTTGGTTTCTTTTTAACCTACAGCAACTATTTCTTTTTAGGCTCAGCGGTGTTTTTACCGCTCAGTTTTCATTATCAAATCAAGCAGGAAGAACGGTTATTAACCACGCTTTTTAAAGAGGATTACTTAACCTATTGTGCGCAAACGCCAAGATACTGGCATTGGATGGCTTAGCCTGAAGCTTTGAACAATCCTACCAAAGGAATCCACTTCATAAGCCCTTTTGGCTCTTTTAATGTCCAAGTCCACAGGGTCAACACCACAAAATCAAGCGTCATGATGTGAACAAACGCCACCGTTTGGAAGGCTTCAAGATAGGCTTCAAACTGGCCAAAGAAAACCCCGTACACAAACAAGATAAGCGTCAAAACAAGGCCAGTCCAAGCTGCAATACGGCGGTGGAAAGAAGGCTTTGAGAGTGTTTCATCGAGTGGTTTTAACATCACCCATTCAAGAGCAAACGCACCCAAAAAGAAACTCAAGACAAGGGCGAGTTTTACCCTTAAGTGTCTAATGGATGGAGAGCGCAAAACATAAAGCGTGTACGCCAAAGGGTATAGTCCAAGAAAGCTAAACACCATCAACACACTGGGTTCTGAGAGTGCCTCTATTAAGCGCCCTAGATCGCCTGTGAGATCAAAACGACTGAGATACAGCACGGTGTACAGATACAACAAGCCACCACTGATCCATCGCAAGCGCGTCATCTTAAGCACCGAACTTGGGCATTTTTAAGAGCTCTAATGAGGCCTCCATCAAGAGCGTTTGTTTTTCTTTGTCTGTCACCACACTTAAGTGATTGAGTGGTTTTTGATGCGCATAGTACAGTGCTTCTAAAGGTTCTTTTTGATCAACGAGCATTTCATATGTTGGTGGAACGCTGGAAGGGGCTGCAGCTTTTTTGGTAAAAAAGTGCCAGACTTTTTGCATGAAGGCACTGCTGTCTTTGGCGCCGAGGTCGGTTTTGACAACACCAGGGTGCACGGCATAGACATGAAGCTTATCCCCGTATGCGTCTTTTAAATAGGCGCTAAACATTAGGTTGTATAGTTTCGTTTTTGCGTACGTACGAAAGACCCCATAGCGAGGATTCTTTTGAATGTCACGCACATGAAAGCGACCGCCTTTGTGGGCATCTGAACTTGTCGTGATGACCATGCCTTGACGCTGGATGAGCGCTTCAAGCAATGCGTGCGTCAGTTGAACCACCGCTAAGTGGTTGACTTGCAGTTGAAGTTCGATGCCATCGTGTGAGAAACGCTTACTCGAAGGCACCACAGCAGCGTTATTGATCAACACATCCAGTCCTTCTGGCGCCGCTTGAAGCAGCGCGTTCGCAAGAGCGTCAATTTCACTTAAACGACTGAAATCGGCTAAAAACGTTTTTAGATTTGAGACATGACCCAGACTTGCATGCAGTGCTTCTAGACGTTCGGCGGAACGTCCGACCGCGAAAACCTGGTCGTTTCGTGCGACAAAGCGCTCTACCAGCGCGGCTCCAATACCGCTGGTCGCGCCCGTAATGACGATGATTTTAGACATGGGAATCACCTCAAACTCAAGATATAAAAAAACACTTCGTGGTGAAGTGCTTGAAGATAAAATGGTGCCGCTTGCTGGACTCGAACCAGCAACCTCTTCCTTACCATGGAATTGCTCTACCGATTGGAGCTAAAGCGGCTTTTTTTGAAGACTTCACCATTTTATCACAAGCGTTTTTAAAAGAAAAGTCTTAAAACAATAATTTTTTTAAAGGGTGACGAAAATTTCGTCGCCTTTGACTTCAACTTGATAGATTTTGGCTTTTTTTGTTGGCATCTTGATGGGACCAAAATGGGCTTTTTCAATGATGTTGCCGTTTTTAACATCGATCACGGCATTGTGTTTAGGACACGTCACTAAGCCATCTTGAAAAGTGCCTTTATGCAAACTTGCACGTAAATGTGGGCAACGGTCTGACATCGCATAGACCTCTCCGTCTAAATACGTCAACAAGACCGGTTCACCACCGACTTCAACACGCACTTTCAATTGTTCCTTGAGTTGTGATATTTTCGCTACTGCTTCCATAGTCACCTCGTTTTTTTGTCTTGTGTTTAGTGTAACACAGATTGTCAAAAATGAAAGAAATGCTTTGAAATCGAGTGGGCTATGCTATAATGAAATGTTTCGAAGGAGGGTATATTATGCGTTTATCCATTCATCAAGAAGTTTTTCATTTCGATGCGCCAATCCGGTTGATTGACATTCCTAAAATTCAGCAAAGCAAAGCCATCATGGCGCTGGTCAATAACCGGTTAAGAGAGCTGCGCTATGTCATCAGCGAAGACGCTCAAATCGAGCTCCTCGATTTAACACATCCAGAAACCATCTTCGCGTATGAGGCCAGTTTGCGTTATCTTGTGGCAATGGCGTTTAATGAAGCGATGCCTGAGGTTAAGTACAAGTTTAACTACAGCATCTCGCGCTCAACCTTTTGCCATATCTTAAGTCTCCCCAAAGGTCAAACACTTGCGAAAGTGATGAAAACATTAGAGAAGAAAATGCGTGAACTTGTGGACGCAGACCTTCCTTTTGAACGGCTTGAGCTTAGCATCGATGAGGCGCGTGCAGTGTACTTAAAAGAAGGGTATCACGACAAACTTGAGAGTCTGCGTTACCGCCCTGAAGAGCGCGTCCATCTCTATCAAACAGGACACTACATCAACTATATGTATCACCTCATGGTCGCCTCAACTGGCGTCTTGAAATCCTTTAACTTGGTGATGTATCCTCCAGGTTTCCTCATTCAATATCCGCGTGCAGAAGTGAAAGGACTCATTCCTCCCTTTGAAGATGCGCCTATTTTTTCACGGGTGTTAAAAGATGCGAACCGCTGGAGTGAGCGCATAGGCGCGCATACGATTGCGCAAATCAACGATTATGTCGGGCTGAAGAAAACCGCAGAGTTTGTACAAATGAACGAATCTAAGCACAATCAAATGATCGCAGAGTTGGGTCAAACGATTGAGAAAAACCGTGATGACATCCGCTTAATTGCGATTGCAGGACCTTCATCGAGTGGTAAAACCACGTTTTCCACACGGTTGCGTATTGAACTTCTCACCCAAGGGTTAAAGCCTGTCATGATTTCTTTAGACGATTATTACTTGGACCGCGATCAAATCTTACCGAATGAAGAAGGCATCATTGATTTGGAGCACATTGAAACGTTAGACATCGCGCTGCTCAACCAAAATTTAAGAGATCTCATCAATGGGGAAGTCGTGGAACTTCCCGAGTTTGATTTCCATCAAAAACAGCGCAAAGGCTATAAAAAACTCCAAGTCGCACACAATCAGCCCATCATCATCGAAGGCATTCACGCCCTCAATGACCGTTTAACCTCATTGATTCCGAAAAGCCAAAAATATAAGATCTTCATTGCGCCGATGTTACAGATCAACCAAGACTACCACAACCCGATCAGCTTAACCAATTTGCGATTGCTTAGACGTATTGTCCGGGATCAAAAATACCGTAACGCACCGGCTGAACGGACGATTTCAATGTGGGACTCCGTACGTAAGGGCGAATTCAAATGGATTTACCCGCATCAAGAATCTGCAGACTATATTTTTAACAGTGGGCTGTTGTATGAGTTTGGGGTGTTAAAACATTACGCTATGGCCTCCTTAGAGACCATTGAACGTCACTCTCCCTTCTTTATCACCGCCAACCGTTTAATCAAATTCTTAAAATATTTTAAAGCCATTGACCCTCGACATGTCCCATGCAATTCGTTGTTGCGAGAGTTCATTGGTGAGAGTTGCTT
>SKJA01000094.1 GCA_007116105.1 Candidatus Izemoplasma sp. | reverse complement strand
GTCGTGCGACTGTATCAAACGGTTCCTTGGACGGTGCATCTTTACATTAAGCCAGGCATTGAAACGGCCCTTTATTACATCGTTTTATGTTATTGCTCAATCCAACACCAACGTCGATGTTACCGCCCTTGGCTTGTGTTCGTTGTGTATGTAGGCCTCTGTCTTAGCCGAGCCTATTGGATGCCTTTTGCCAGCTTGACCATGTATGATGTCGAAGGCGAGGCGTTCTTATTCATGGATGCGCATCACCGCTGTTCGCTCTTGATTGACACAGGCGATCATGACCCATCCTTAAAGCTTCGTGACGCTTTGATGCGGCAAGGGGTCAACCATTTAGACGTGGTGATTTTAAGCCATCGACACCGTGACCATGTGGGTGCGTACGATGATTTAGCACAGTCATTTCCTATGAAGACCGTTTTAACGCCCAACCAAACACTCATCGCTGAAGATACTTGGATGCACTGTGGTAAGATTCAGTATAAGATTCTCTCACACAGCGCGCCATTTGGTGAACCCAACGATGACTCTTTGGTGGTGGTGTTGGCGTATCAAGATCACACATTTTTATTCACAGGAGACATCGAAGCACGCCGCGAAGCACAGATTCTCAAGACACATTCTTTAGAAGCCACATGGTTAAAAATTGCGCATCATGGTTCAAAGACATCCAGTAGTGAAGCCTTTTTAGATGTGGTAAAGCCAACCTATGCGTTGGTTTCCGCACACCGCCAAAACCGTTTTGGGTTTCCTCACGAAACGGTGATGCATCGCTTAGAAACACGAGGCGTTGAAGTCTTTCGCACAGACCAAGAAGGCACCATCACGTTTTACTTTTGGCGCGATCGTTTCTTTAAAAAAAGCACACCACCCTAAGGCGCTGTGCTATAATGAAGTGGGTGAAAACAATGACAAACATTACGGTCTATTTTGGTGAAGATACCTTTTACATCAAAAACAAACTCAAACAAACCATCAGTGCGCTAGGGCTGGATGAGTTTAATGTCACACACTATGATTTGGAAGAACAGTCTTTAGAGGATGCGTTAGCCGATGCCTCGACCATTCCATTCATGCGTGAGGATAAAATGGTGGTGTTGCACAACGCCTATTTTTTAAGTCCCAAAAAAAGCACACTAAGCCATAATCTTGAGGCGTTCAAGCGGTATTTAGAACATCCTGCTTCACACACCCATTTGATTTTAACGGTTCCTGGTGAAACACTGGATAAGCGTCTAGACATCGTCAAAAAACTTAAAGATCAAGCAGAAATGATTGAAGCGAAAAAACAAAGCGCTGAAGATTTAGGCGCTTGGATGAAACGTCAGTTTGCTAAAGCAGGATTGAGCATCGACCATGAGGCCTATGTTGAGCTGCTTAAACGGGTCGGACACCATACCGAAGTTGCCTACTTAGAAGTGCGTAAGCTCTTGTTGTATGCTCAAGATTTAAAACACATCTCCCTCGCAACGATTCAACACGTCATCACCCGTAATCTTGAAAGTGATGTCTTTGAAATCTTAAATGCGATGTTGCGTGGGGATAAAAAAGCAGCCTTGAAAACCTATCATGATTTGGTCACCAACAGTGAAGATCCGTTACGTATTCTAAGTTTAATCATCTCAAAATACCGCGAGATTAACACCACTCAAAGACTGCTTCAACAAGGCGCTTCACAAGAAGAAATCCAACATCACTTCAATGTTAAAAGTGGGCGCGCCTATTTCATGGTGCAAAACGCCCGCGAGGTCGAAGCGCATCACGTTCAGGCACACTTAACCCGTTTAGAAAGTTACGATTATCAAATTAAAACCGGCTATCTTGAGAAACGTTTAGCGGTGGAACTCTTCATTCTTTCAACGTAAATAAAAAAACCTTCATACAGTTAAACTGTACCGAAGGTTTTTTTTATAAGCTGTTGACGAGGTTTTGTAAACGCGCTTTCTGACGAGCCACATAATTCTTATGGTGAAGCCCTTTTGAAAGCCCTTTGTCAAGCTTAAGATGCGCAGTGCGTAACGCTTCTTGCGCCGAGGCAGCATCGTTCGCTTGGACCGCTAATTCTACTTTTTTAATCGCTGTTTTCAAGCTTGATTTAAAGATAAAATTACGCGAGCGACGTTTTTCATCGGTTAAGACACGTTTCTTTTGTTGTTTAATATTTGCCATACTTTCACCTCCGTACCATATGCGACCTTCATTGTACCAAAGGGGCCTAAAAAATGCAACCAAAAACATCATTATGCGTGTACAAAAAGCTGCTTTTTGGTATAATTGCACCGAGGTGAACCTATGAATGCATTAAAGTTAGGACAATACGATCAGTTTCGTGTTGTCGATGTTCTTGAAGAGTACTATCAATTGGAAAACGAATCACTCTCAGTCAGTCTCCTAAAAAGTGATGCGACCCACTCATTAAAGCTTGGCGATGCTGTTGAAGCTTTTTTATACATTGATCAAAGTAAAACCGTCGTGGCAACGATGCAAAAGCCTGCCATCACCGCCTATGAGCCGGCGTTTGTGAACGTCGTCGAAAAGATTCCGGGCCTTGGGGTTTTTGTGGACATTGGACTGAAAAAAGACATGTTGGTCTCAAAAGATGACTTGCCCTTCATCAAAGATCAGTGGCCGGAAGTTGGCGATAGGCTGTTTTGTCATTTACGTTCAGGACGTAACCAAATGGTTGCCAAAATGGTCAGTCGTTTTCGGATTACGGCACATCTTGATCCTCAAGATGAACTGGCAATTTCACAAACCGTCGAAGCCTATGTCTTTCACTTGGCCGATGAGGGACTGGTCCTATTTACCCCAACAGGCCATGAAATCTTTGTCTACTACAAGCACACCCGCAAACCCTATCGTTTAGGTGAGTTGTGTGAGGTGACCATCATCAAGCAACTCAGTCGCACCCGCTACAATGGGACGTTGGTTGCTCAAAAAGAACTCGCGTTGGATGATGATGCCAAACGTTTGTATGAAGCACTTCAAAAAGACGGTTGCATTCCCTTTGGTGATAAAAGTGATCCCGATGCGATTTTTGAAACCTTCCACTTATCTAAAGCAGCTTTTAAAAGGGCGTTAGGTCGCCTTTACAAGCAAGAACTTGTCACCCTTAAACCGCACCAGACATGTTTAAAAGAGGAGTCGTAACATGGGTCGTAAATTCGAAGTAAGAAAAGTCGCGATGGCGAAGACCTCGCTGTTAAAAGCAAAGTTGTATTCACGTTTTGGTAAAGAGCTTTACATGCTTGCCAAACAGGGCGGCTCAAACCCTGAAGCCAACTTAGCGCTCAAACACTTAATTGAAAAAGCGAAACAACAACAAGTACCAAACGACGTCATCAAACGAAACATTGACAAGGCTGAAAAGGGCATTGGCGAAGATTACATCGCCATTCGCTATGAAGGCTTTGGTCCAGAAGGGTCTTGTTTCTTAATCGATACCATGACCGACAATGTCAACCGTACCGTCAGCGAAGTACGCCACTGTTTCACTAAAATGGGCGCCAAACTCGGCGTTAAAGGATCGGTTGAACATCAATATGAACATCTTTCCTTGGTCAGTTTGAAACACGTCACAGAAGAAGAAGTCCTCGATTGCCTCATTGAAGCAGACCTTGATGTGGAAGACATCAGTTTTGAAGACGACATGGTCATGGTCACTGCAGGCGGCTACGATCTCGAGCGAGTTGAAGAAGCGCTCAAGCAGCTTGAGCAAGCTGAAGTGGTGGACACTGAACAGGGTTGGTTTCCCTTAGAAAAAGTTCAAGTGAGTGAAGAAAGTCGTAAACTCATTGAACGCTTTTTGAGCATGCTTGACGATCTCGATGAGGTTTCAAACGTCTATCACAATGTCGATTTAGAAGACTGATAAGAGGCTTTATGAAAGCAATACGTTGGGTCTTAATTTTTTACTTCATCCAAGGATTCATTCACAACCTCGGACATCCAGTGACGCCAAGTTTTGTCAACAACTTAGGCATTGAAGCCCGGATGTTCGGGTTCTTTTTTTCGTTCATGAGTTTAGGGTTGATGGTGGGAGCCCCGATATGGGGCATTTTAGGTGATGCCCGCCGTAAGAAACCCTACATTGTGATTGGACTCCTCGTTTACAGTCTAGGACAAGCGCTCTTTGGAATGAGTAGCAACCCTTGGTTGATGACGGCCTATCGTTTTCTAGCAGGCTTTGGTGTCAGTGCCAGTGTGACACTACTTTTGGCGCATTTAATCAGTATTGTTCCTAAATCGGAACGGACCAAATATTTATCGATCAGTGCGGCGCTGTTGGCTTTGGGCAGTACCTTTGGTTATCAAGCAGGTGGCTTTTTAGGCACGGTTTACATGCGTGAAGTCTTTTACTTACAGGCCCTCTTAAATGTTGTCTATGTCTTGTTGATTGTCGTCACCTTCAAAGAAGTTCGCGTCACATCCACGAAAACCACTCACTTTGTGCAACAGCTGAAAATGGCCACCAAACTTTCGCCTTCGCTGTTGATGTTTCTCATTGGCTTAGCGTTAGCAACCATGTCGATGACAACGATTTCGAAGTACTTGGATGTTTACATCATCGACAACAACTATACCACCCGTCAGTTGGGGACTTTTGTGATGGTTACAGGGTTGGTTGGTTTGTTCACGAATTTCGTGATTGTCCCCTATTTAAGTCGTTTTAAGAAAGAACTTTTCATCATGCGTCATCTTCAATGGCTTAGTGCGTTGTTGATTTTTGTGGTGTTTAGAGGACCGAACTTGATGGTGATGCTCTATACCCTGTTCATGTTTTACATGGTGCTTCGATCGATTTTCCAACCTTTTGAGCAAAACTACATCTCCTTAACAGCAGATGAAAACACCTACAGTTCGGTGATGGGCGTACGCCAAATGTTTTTTTCAATCGGCATGGTGCTCGGTCCGTTGGTGGCTGGTTTCATCTATGAGGTGAACCCTCGGTTGGTGTTTGATTTCGCGGTTGTGATCTTTTTATTGTCCTTTGTTTTAATCACCCTATCACAACGTGCTTTGAGTGATAAGGTCGGTCAAAAAAAGCTTGAAACACCGATTGCGACACAACTTGAAACACAAGAGTATCCAGCGTCTTCCTAAGGGGTTTGTGCTTGCTATGAGTAGGGCTTTGTGATACACTTTTGATGAGGTGACGACATGAATTTACCGAATATTTTAACACTCTTTCGAATCGCAGTTTTACCGTTTATTGTGGTGCTTTACTACCTAAATCCGGACCCTACGACGTTAACCGCCGTAGGCCTCGCGATCGCGATTTTGTTCGTGATTGCCTCGTTCACCGATTTTCTAGATGGTTACATTGCTAGAAAGTACCAATTGGTGACGAATTTTGGTAAGTTTGCGGATCCTTTAGCCGACAAACTGTTGGTGCTGGTTGCACTGTTAATGTTTTTAGATCAAAACATCATTCCGATGTGGAGCGTCATGGTGATTTTAACGCGTGAGTTTATTGTGACAGGCATGCGCTTGGTCGCGGTCGAGCAAGGCTTAGTCATTGCTGCCTCTTGGTGGGGAAAAGCGAAAACATTCGTCACTCTGTTCGCCTTAATCTTTCTCTTTTTCTACCTCACGACACTGGGCATGATTGCGTTTTATGTTGGCGTGGCTTTAACGGTCATCTCGGGTGTTGAGTATCTTGTGGCCAATCGTCAAGTATTTCATGCTTAAGTGAAGTAAAAAACTGAAGAACATCGTATCATTGTGTTGAATAAAGGAGGCTTAATATGGCCAAAGACAATCGTGAAAAAATCTTAGATCAAGCCATTAAAGACATCGAGAAGACGTATGGAAAAGGCTCGGTGATGTTGCTTGGATCTGAGGGTAGTGATCGCAACATAGATAGTATCTCTAGCGGTTCATTGACGCTCGATGCCGCGCTTGGCATTGGGGGATACCCAAAAGGACGCATCATTGAAATGTATGGTCCTGAGTCGAGTGGGAAAACCACCTTTGCGCTTCATGCCATTGCAGAAGCACAAAAACTTGGTGGTTACGCAGCGTTCATCGATGCCGAACATGCGTTGGATCCAAAATACGCTAAAAATCTTGGGGTTGACACCGATAACCTCATCATCTCTCAACCGGATACCGGGGAACAAGCCTTAGAAATCGCCGAAGCGCTCATCCGCAGCGGGGCGATTGATATTGTTGTCATTGATAGTGTGGCCGCGTTGGTACCAGAAGCTGAGATTCGCGGGGATATGGGAAGTTCTCATGTCGGCTTACAAGCACGCTTAATGTCACAAGCCATGCGTAAGCTTTCAGGTGTTATCAGCAAATCCAACACCATCGCCATCTTTATCAATCAGATTCGAGAAAAAGTGGGCGTCATGTTTGGCAATCCTGAAATCACTCCTGGGGGTCGTGCGTTAAAGTTTTACAGCAGTGTGCGTGTTGAAATTCGTCGCGGTGAACAACTAAAAATCGGGACCGACATTGTCGGCAATCGCACCAAAATCAAAGTGGTCAAAAACAAAGTTGCACCCCCATTTAAAACGGCTGAAGTCGACATCGTGTATGGAGAGGGCATCTCAAAAACTGGCGAAATCGTCGATTTAGCACTCGAATATGAGTTCATTCAAAAAAGTGGATCATGGTTTTCTTACAACCAAGAAAAAATTGGTCAAGGCCGTGAAAACGTAAAGCAATACCTTAAAGAAAATCCTGCCTTACAAGAGACCTTAATGCAACTAATCAGAGAAAAACTCACCACTTAAATCTTTCTTAAAGCGCTCACTCTGTGGGCGTTTTTTATTCTAGGCTTCTAGGTACTTTTCATTGACGCATTAACCGCCCTTCATGTATAATGGTTTAGTAATGCACGTTTCTACTCATAGCACATGCTATTGTAAATTACACGCTCATAAATAGAACGGAGGACTTAACATGGAAGACATTCTCATGTTGGTAGTTCTCAGTTTGCTGTTTCTAATCATCGGGCTCATCGCTGGGGTCGCAGCCCGTGCCATTTTTGTTGAAAAAGGCTTTGAGAAAGCCAAAAACGAAGCAAAAGAGATTGTTGATGAAGCCCTTAAATCGGCTGAAAAAACGAAAAAACAAACGCTTTTAGAAACCAAACAAGACATTCACAATTTACGCCAAGAGTTTGATAAAGAAAACAAAGAGCGTAAAGCACAAGTGACGGTTTTAGAAAACAAGTTGTTCCAACGGGAACAAACGCTTGATAATCGTGCAACGAACTTAGATAAACGTGAAGCGAATATTGATCGTAAAGAAGAAGCGCTTGAACAACGCAAACAACAACTCGATGGCAAAGAGAGCAGACTGGATCAACTACTAGACGAACAAAATGCAAAACTACAAGAAATCGCACAAATCTCAACGGAAGACGCTCGTCAACTTATTCTTTCCCGAGTAGAAACGGAAATGGCACAAGAAATCGCCATTTTTATAAAAGAAGAAGAAGAAAAAGCGAAAACCGAAGTAGACAAGAAAGCGAAACATTTGTTAGCCTCGGCGATGCAAAAGTACGCTCAAGATGTCACAAGTGAACGCACAGTCAGCGTGGTCGCACTGCCCAACGATGACATGAAAGGCCGTATTATTGGCCGTGAAGGACGCAACATTCGAACCATTGAAGCCTTAACTGGTGTAGATCTCATCATTGACGACACCCCAGAAGCCGTCGTCTTAAGTGGGTTTGACCCAGTTCGTCGAGAAATCGCGAAGCGCTCCATCGAAACCTTAGTCTCAGACGGACGGATTCATCCAGGTCGGATTGAAGAAGTCGTTGAAAAAAATCGCGAAGAAGTGGAACGTTTCATGCGCGATAAAGGTGAAGAGGCTGTCTTTGAAGTTGGTATTGGCCGAATTCATCCTGACCTTGTAAAACTACTAGGCCGTTTACATTTCCGTACAAGTTACGGTCAAAACGTCCTTAAACACAGCATCGAATGCGCCTTCTTAGCGGGTAAAATGGCCGCTGAGATTGGTGAAGATGAAATGCTTGCAAGACGCGCGGCTTTGTTACATGATATTGGGAAAGCAGTCGATCATGAAATTGAAGGTTCGCACGTCGAGATAGGCTATAACATTGCTTCACGATACAAAGAACCACTCGCGGTACTGGATGCCATTCAATCGCACCACGGCGACGTCGAGCCTCAAACCATCATTGCGGTTTTAGTCGCGGCAGCGGATGCTTTAAGTGCGGCACGTCCAGGCGCTCGCTCAGAATCCTTAGATTCGTACATCAAACGTCTTGAACAACTTGAAGAAATCGCAAAGAGCTCTGAAGGCATTGAACAAGCTTACGCGATTCAAGCGGGGCGTGAAGTACGGATTATGGTTAAACCCGATCAAGTCGATGATGCAATGGCTCACAAACTTGCTCGTGAAATTAAAGGGAAGATTGAACAACAACTCTCTTACCCAGGTACCATTAAAGTCACGGTCATTCGGGAAACACGCGCACAAGATATTGCAAAATAACCTAAAGCCTTCCTCATGGAGGGCTTTCTTCTTAAACGAGGGATGTTCATGGAGCGTTTAGATCTATACAATCAACACGATGAACCGCTGCACGAGACCATCGATCGCAACGCCTTAAAAGGCGCACAGGCGTATGTCCGTGTGGTTCATGTCTGGCTGTATTTTCCTGATGGGACTTACTTAATTCAACAACGCAACAAACCTTCAGATCCCATCCCTTACCAATTTGCGACCACCACCGGCATGCCGGTGATGGGTGAAAGCCCCAGTGCGTGTGCGCTTCGGGAAGTGGAAGAAGAACTTGGCCTGCGTTTAGAACCTTCAACACTGAGTTTGTACGATAAACTAACGACCCATACTGGCCCTTATAAAACCATCACCTACCGTTACTTTGCACCGCTTGTCACGATGCCCTCCGCCGATCAACTGGACGCTACGGAAGTGAAGGCGATTGAACGCGTGAGGTTAAGCACGATCGAACAGATGGTAGAGGATACGCTGTTTTGGAATTACGAAAAACTGTTAAAAGCGCCAGGATATTTTAAAGCATTGGATGTGAAACGATGAAATTAGTCTACATCGGGGATGTGTATGGTCCCTTAGGTCTTGAAGCCCTTCATCGCTTTTATCCGCAACTTAAGCAAGACCATCCTCACCAATGTTTGTTGATCAATGGTGAGAACAGTGCGGATGGATTAGGGATTCGTAAAAAAGAATATAAAGCCTTCATGCAGCTTGGGGCACAGATGATTACCTTAGGCAATCATGCGTTTTCGAAACAAGAGTTGTTTGAGTTTGTGGACGAAGCAAACATTGTTAGACCACTCAACTATCCAAAAGGCACCCCTGGTGAAGGCGTAAAAATCATCCGCATCAATCAACACACCATTGCTGTCTTGCAAGTGATGGGTCGTATTTTTATGCACGACCCGTTAGATAATCCATTTCAAGCCTTAGACGATGCTTTGCAAACAGTGAAAGCCGACTGGATTGTGGTGGATGTCCATGCTGAAACCACCAGCGAGAAGCTTGCGCTGGCCCATTATCTTGATGGCCGGGTGGATGCAGTGTTTGGCACACACACACACGTTCAAACCAACGATGCGATGCGCTTACCTAAAGGCACACTTTATCTCAGTGACGTCGGTATGACAGGCGCGAAGTTCGGTATTTTGGGCGCGGACCGGGACATTGTCCTCAGAAAATTTACTACGGGCTTACCCCTCAAACTCTCTCCAGAAAAAGAAGGACCCTTACAGTTGAATGCGGTCGTCGTAGATTTAGAAGCACGGACCATTCAAACCATTCATTATTCTGATTCACAAAGGAACGAGATTCATGGCTAAAGATTACAGTGCATACTTCACGCGTCCCAGTGCTAAAGAGGCGCGCAAAAGAAAAACCACCCAAACACCGATCGTGTCGTTTGAAGCACACATCAATGTTCGTCACTTAGGGGTGGGCAAGCAGTACTTGATCCAAACGTACGGTTGTCAAGGCAATGAGGCAGACACCGAAAACATGCGTGGGATCTTAGAACAAATGGGCTTTACCGCCACCGAGGACGAAACGGTCGCGGATTTGATCATTTTAAACACCTGCGCCATTCGTGAAAATGCAGAAAACCGTGTTTTCGGCGAAATTGGTCGCTTAAAAAAATACAAGAAACACAACCCAGATCTCATTTTAGGTGTGGCGGGTTGTATGCCTCAAGATGAATCGGTCGTCGACCGCTTATTAAAAAGCTACCCTTACGTCGATTTGATTTTTGGGACCCATAACATCCATCAACTGCCTTATTACTTAGAGACCGCAATGTTTGGGAAAGAACGGGTTGTTGAGGTGTTAAGCATCGAAGGCTCCATCATCGAAAACATGCCTAAAAAACGCCAAAATACGGTCAAAGCATGGGTACACATCATGTTTGGTTGTGATGAATTTTGTACGTATTGCATCGTGCCTTATACGCGCGGAAAAGAGCGTTCAAGACAGCCTGAAGCCATCTTAGAAGAGGTTCGTCAATTGGCTTTAGAGGGCTATCAAGAAGTCACCCTCTTAGGTCAAAACGTGAATGCGTATGGTCGTGATTTTACCGATAAAGCCTACACTTTTGCGAATTTATTGGAAGACTTACGTCACACCGACATGCCCCGCATTCGTTTTATGACATCCCATCCAAGAGATTTTGATCAAGCCACGGTTGACGTGTTAGCGAAGGGCGGCAACTTGATGCCCCACATTCACCTGCCGGTTCAATCTGGCTCGAATCAAGTACTCAAGAAGATGAACCGTAAGTACACCCTAGAGCGTTACTTAGACTTGGTGGATGCGCTTTACGAAGCGATACCTGACATGTCTTTAACCACCGACATCATCGTGGGTTTCCCCAACGAAACCGAAGAGGATTTTGCTCAAACACTCGCCTTAGTTGAGCGCTGTCGATTTGAGGGTGCGTTCACCTTTATTTTCTCTGCCCGTGCCAATACCCCTGCAGCCAGTTACCTCGATGAAACCGCCATGGCGGAAAAGAAAGCGCGTTTGCAACGTCTAAATACGCTGGTCAATGATGGTTATTTAAAAGGCAATGAACGTTTCTTGAACCACACCGTCGAAGTGTTGGTTGATGGTGAGAGTAAACACGACGATGCCGTGCTCGCAGGGTATTCCAAGCATGGAAAGCTTGTAAACTTCAAAGGGCCTAAAGCACTCATTGGCACCCGCGTCAACGTACGCATCACCGAAGCTAAAACATGGTTTTTGTTAGGAGTCTACGATGAAAGCCTTACATGAACTCATTCAGTTACTCGAAAGCGATGAAGAGGTGCGCGCGTTTAAAGCTTTAGAAGAGGCTTTATTGCAGCACCCAAAGCAAAAAGAAGCCTATCAAACATTATTGAAACAACAAAAAAACCTCGTGCATGCCGAAGTTTTTCGCAAAGCGTCACGTCAAGAGGTAAAAGAAGATTATGACCGTACATTAGCGTCTTTAACAGACAATCCTTTCATTCAAAACTACTTAGAACATCAAACCAGCATCAACGACATGCTTCAATGGATTAGTTCAACCATTGAAGCCGCATTAGAAGAACACATCAACGATGCCTTGAAGATGCCTTAACGGCATCTTTTCTTTTTGTGAATGCTTGGTGCTGAAGATTGCAAAGGCTAGGCCCTTCATGTATAATTAAACCAAGTTTTATAAAGTGGGTGATTGCATGGCCGCAGCCAAGACAATGGATTACAAACAACTCAAAGACTGGATCAAAGAAACCCGCCACTTTTTACCCATGGAAGATTATCGTTTTGCGTTAATCTCTGGCTTAGAAGAGGCTGTGTTGCATCAAACCAAAGAAGAAGGGATTTCCGATGAAAAGAAATACCGACTGCAATGGTTTGGTGACTTTACCTGTTTTCAGCTCGAACAACTTGCTCAAGACAATCCACATTGGTTTGATGAAAAAGCCTTTTTGCAAACCTTTCTGAACCGGACACAACAACGTCTCGTGTCTTTTCAAGCACCACCGCTTGAAGAGGATGCCTTTTTAGCGTATCACGAAGAAGATGTTCATCTCTTTTTCGCCCGTTTTCGCCCGTTGTTTGCGGACTACGAAGATGCCTTTGAAGGACTTCCCGTCGACGATGCAATGGATGTCTTAGAAAAAGCGTCAACGTTAAAAATGTTGAAGGACTTAGCGCTGTTGCATGCACTTAAACTGCCTCGACGCATTCATAAAGATGAACTCATTGAAATCATTCAACGTCGCGGTTCACTCAGTGATGAAGAAGCCGCGTCACTCGCAGAAGAACCGGTCTTGAAAATCGAACAATACGCCAATCAACATCACATCAACGTACACATTGAACTAAAAAAACGCGACATGATTGAGTACATTTACGAAAAATGGACTGAACAAGCTTACCGCATGGTCGCTTTAGATGCGGTCGAAGACGCTTCATCCACTCAAACGATGGTGTCTCCCGTGCTTGATTTGGAAACGCGTTTTGAAGAAATTTACCGTCACTACCGACGTGTGAAAAACCGTCGACGCAACCGTGTGTTCGTCGGGCTAGTGTTCGTTGCGCTCGTCGTGACGTATCTGACGATTGATTTTTTAAACCTTTTGGAGCTACCCTTTCAGTTATTTTAAGAAAATGAGACGTGATGCCACGTGGATAAAACGCTTTACACACCCATGATTCAACAATATCTAACCTTAAAAGAAGCGCATGAAGATGCGATTCTTTTCTTTCGTTTAGGTGACTTCTATGAAATGTTTTTCTCAGATGCCCTACTTGCCAGTAAACTCTTAGAAATTCAGCTCACCGCCCGTGATGGTGGTGCCCAGGAACGGATTCCTATGTGTGGCGTGCCTCACCATAGTGCTGAGGGCTACATCAAACGTTTGGTTGATCAAGGGTATAAAGTTACCATTGGTGAACAAGTCGAAGAGGCCGATGGGTCTAAGAAACTTGTCGACCGACAAGTGGTCCGTCTTGTAACACCTGGGACCAACATAGACGACGAAGGTTCAACCGACGTATTCATTGCGGCCTTGGCTGAAAGTGAACACTTTTATGCGTTGGCAACACTCAACCTCTCAACCGGTCAAACCCAAGCGTTGAAAGTCGTCAAGGACGAAGCGCTGCTGATGAGCGAAATGACGACTTTGCAAATCAAAGAAGTCATCACCGCGCCCGCGTTTCAACATAAAACCTTGACCCAAATTTGGGCTCAACATCACCTCACCCATTCCCGCCATGAGCTCGGTGAGCTTGAATCCTTTTTCAAGCCCCTCTTTGTGGCCTTACCCTCGCCCTTCGAACAGAAGAATGCTCAGCGTTTAATCGATTACATTAAAGTCACACAAAAACGTACCCTGCTTCATTTAAAACCCTTTGAACTGGTTAAAACGCGTCATGTCATGCGTTTAGATGCGAACACGATTCGCCATTTAGAACTGTTAAAAACGATGCGCCAAAATCAAGAACACGGCTCACTTGCTTGGTTGTTAAAGCGCACTCAAACCGCACTCGGATACCGTTTTTTAAAGCAACAACTGTTAAGACCACTCTTAGACATCGATCGTCTCAATGGTCGCTACGCTGCTGTTGGCGAACTCAACCAGGCGTTTATCACCAAAGATGCCCTCATAGAAGCTTTAAAGAGTGTCTATGATCTCGAGCGTTTAGTCGGACGATTGTCGTATGGTAATGCGAATCCTAAAGATTTAGGACAACTCAGTCGTTCACTGCGGGCTATTCCCCCAATCAAGGAGGCCTTAAGTGACTTAAACAGCGCATTGTTTAAAGAGCTGAATGACATCATTGATCCTTTATGTGACTTGTCAAACACCTTGACCAACGCACTCAACGAAGAGCTTCCTTTAACACTGAAAGATGGCGGTATATTCAAAGAAGGCTTTGATGACGCGCTGGATGTCTTAAAGCGTGATGCGCTGGGCGCAGCCGATTGGCTGGATGCTTTAGAACAAGAAGAACGTGCCCGCACCGGCATCAAAAAACTAAAGGTTGGCTACAACCGCGTTTTTGGGTACTACTTAGAAGTGCCTAAAGGACAAATGAACCAAATTAAAGAAGATTTTGGATATCATCGAAAACAAACGCTCGCAAACGCAGAGCGCTACATCACTCCCGCCTTAAAAGAGAAAGAAAAAAGCATCTTAGAAGCGGCCGAAGCCTCGATTAAAAGAGAACTAGAACTCTTTGCAAAGCTCAGTGAAGACGCGAAAGCTGCGACCACCCAATTACAACAAAATGCGCAAGCCATTGCGCAAGTGGATTTCTTAGTGGCGCTTTCGTTAGTCAGTGAAAGCCATCAATGGAATGCCCCTGTGTTGCACACGGAAAACCGCATTGACATTCGTGAAGCCGTACATCCGGTGGTGTCCGCCTTACAATCGCAAACATCGTTTATTGCGAATGACATTGTGATGGATGAAGACACCGATATCTTATTGATTACTGGTCCAAACATGAGCGGTAAATCGACCTACATGCGCCAATTGGCCTTAATCGTCATTCTCGCCCAAATCGGGTCGTTTGTTCCCGCAAAAGAAGCCCACTTGCCCATCTTTGATCAAGTTTTCACACGCATTGGAGCGAGTGATGATTTAAGCAGTGGACAGTCCACCTTCATGGTGGAAATGTTAGAGGCTGATTACGCCTTGACACAAGCCACCCCACAATCGTTGATTTTATTCGATGAGATTGGACGAGGCACATCCACCTACGACGGATTAGCGTTGGCCTGGGCGATGCTAGAACACATGCATGAGCGCATTGGTGCTAAGACCTTGTTTTCGACACATTACCATGAACTGGTAGCCCTCGAACACAAACTAGAAAAACTACGAAACGTGCACGTGAGCGCCACTGAAAAAGATGGTCACATTCACTTTCACCATCAAGTCAAAGAGGGGCCATCCGATCGTTCCTATGGGATTCATGTGGCTGCCTTAGCAGGCTTACCAAAGCGCTTGATTCAACGTGCCAATCAATTGTTAAAAACCTTTGAAGCCACGCAAAAAGCCCCCTCACAACCCACCCTTTTTGATGCGGTGTCTTGGCAAGAAGAACAGCCCGATCCGACCCCTCAAGCCCATTGGTTGGAGACCGCTTTAAAACAATTAGATTTGGATGGTCTAAGCCCTTTAGAGGCTTTGAACACGCTGTATGACTGGCGTAAAAAAAGCAAAGAAAAAAGTTAGCAGAGCTAACTTTTTTATAAAAGACCTAAGCCACGAAACACGGAAATATAGATGAACATGCTGATCATCGCCAACGCTGAGGTCCAAATCACCAATTGACTCGCTAAGCGCTCATCGCCTCCGAGTCCTTGCGTCACGGCCACCGTACTCACCGCCACAGGTGAGGCGAAAATCGCAATCATCGAAGGCCAAGTTCCTTCAAAGCGAATCCATGGCTGAAGCAACAGAGCTAAACTAAACACACTCACGGGAAGAATCAAGAGGCGTGCACTCACCCCAATAAACAAGGGTCGCATGAACGATTTAATCCGCGTAAACTCAAAGCTTCCCCCAATCGCAATCAACGCCATTGGTGTCGCTGTTGCAGAAATCATCTCTAACGTTTCAAACACCACATGTTCACTGGTGAGTGTTGGTGACCAAAAAGACTGCGTTAAAAAAGCCACGCCACCAAGTGCCATTGCCATCATGATTGGATTGCGCATGGTTTCCCGCATCAGCTCAAAAAAAGACAGATGATCATCGCTTTCGTTTTGATAAAAACGAAACGTAAAGATGGAGACAATGTTGGTTAAAGGAATCAGAGCTGCGTTTAAGATGATGATCATCGAAAGCGCCTCTTCACCCCCCAAACGAAGCGCAAGCGGAATGCCGATGAGCGTGAAATTCCCACGGAAAAAGCTTTGAACCAACACGGGCTTTTCAATCTGTTTTAAACCCAAAAACGGCGTGATTAAAAATCCCAAGACCATGATTGTCAAAAGGACGACCACCGAAAACAGCACCACGTCCCAAGCAATCACTTCGCCCCCTTGAATGGTCGCGAGCGTTTTGAAAATCAAGACAGGAAGCGCCACATAAAAAATGTATTTATTTAAAAACATCGTGAAACCGTCGCTAAAGAAGCCTCGCCGTTTCAAAACATAGCCAATCAACGCGAGCACTAAAAGCGGTGCCAATGCGTTAAACGCAAAACTCATATTTGCCATACGTCACACCCTTATCTGGAGGTATTATGGGGAACATTCAAATCATGGATGAGCGTCTTGCGACGCTTATTGCCGCAGGTGAAGTGGTTGAAAACCCTGCGAGTGTGGTGAAAGAACTACTTGAAAACGCCTTAGATGCCCAGGCCACAAAGATCGAGTTAACCTTAAAAGAAGGTGGCCGCACGTTGATTCAAGTGAAAGACAATGGGTGCGGAATGGATGAAGAAGACATCCATCTTGCCACACGCCGACATGCGACGAGTAAACTAAAAACGATGCATGATCTATATCACATTCATTCGCTTGGATTTCGTGGTGAAGCGTTGGCTTCAATTGCCCAAGTAGCCAAGCTGACACTGGAGTCCTCGACCACCGACGACGTGGGCATCAAGTTAGTCTACGATGAGGGTAAACTCACCCATGAAGGGCCTTCTGAAGCACGACAAGGGACCACCATTCGCGTCCAGAATTTATTCTACCACACTCCTGCTCGCTTGAAGTATTTAAAAACAACCAATGTTGAATATGCCAGTGTTGTGAACTATGTCCACAAGCTTGCGCTTGCCCATCCAACCGTTGCCTTTACGCTATGGCATGACGATAAGAAAGTGTTTCAAACCACCGGCGATGGCGATTCCCAGAAGATTTTATATGCGATGTATGGTGCAAGCGTGGTCAAAGACGCCCTTGAGTTTCATGCTAAAAACCAATACTATTTGGTGCAAGGCTCCCTTATAAAACCCTCACACTCACGCTCTATTCGACAACACATGCATGTGTTGGTCAATGGACGCATCGTCACAAACGATAAACTCTTGATGGCCATTAAACGGGGCTACCAAGACGTCTTGCCGCCCAAGCACTTCCCCTTAGTGTTTCTTTCCATCACCTGTGACCCTTTACTGCTGGATGTCAACATTCATCCCCAAAAACTAGAACTAAAGTTCACAGAAGAAGCCAATCTTTATCAGCTCATTGAAACGAGCATTCAAGCACGTTTACGTCAAGCCAACCTCATATTAAAAGACCCTTATGCTCCAAAATACACGCATGAAGACAAGCCTCGACTGACGCTTGATGACGACGTTGAAGACCTCATCGAGCATCAGGTTGAGGAACGACTGACAAGCTACAATGAGCCCCCGCAAACACCTCCAACGCACACCGCACATGAGACGCAAGCCCGTGTGCGATGGCCAGAACTCGAATACATTGGGCAAGCCCAAGGCACATACTTAATCTTTCAAGGGCACGATGGGTTGTATCTCATGGATCAACACGCCGCCGCTGAGCGTGTTCGTTATGAACGCTATTACGAGAAGATGCAAGAAAACACACAAGAGCGTCAACCCCTTTTAGTTCCTTTTCATCTAACGCTCTCGCAGCCTGAAGTCATTGCCTTAAGTGAAATGAAAGAGTCTTTTAACGCTCTTGGCGTTGAGGTGACTTTTGAAGAGGGACATACCCTTG
The DNA here is from genome assembly GCA_007116105.1 of Candidatus Izemoplasma sp. Taxonomy (GTDB): domain Bacteria; phylum Bacillota_I; class Bacilli_A; order Izemoplasmatales; family Izemoplasmataceae; genus CSBR16-87. The sequence goes on along the minus strand of SKJA01000094.1, from coordinate 3,998 downwards.
CCATTCACCAAGTGCCTCGCTGGTTCGCCAAAGGACTTGAAACCACCTACGCAGAAGCCATGGTTGTGACCCTTTTAGAAGGTCGTCATTTGACGATTGGCCCTTTGATCGACCAATTAGCAAAAGATTTAGCCTGTAAACATTCGGTCAAAGGCAACACGTATCTTTCACGCGTCGAAGTTGACCGTCTTTTGACCGATTTAAAAACACTCAAAAACCCCTTTCACTGTCCTCACGGACGTCCGACGCTCATCCATTGGTCAACACACCATCTTGAACAAATGTTTGGACGGATCAACTTATGATCTTAGCCCTCGTCGGCCCCACAGGGGTTGGGAAAACCGAGCTTTCCTTACGTCTTGCCCACACGCTTAACACCGACATTTTATCCGTTGATGCCCTGCAAGTCTACCGGGGGTTTGACATTGGCACCGCCAAACTGCCTCTCAAGGCACGTGAAGGCATCGAGCACCACTTGATCGATCATGTCGATCCGCGAGAGCCTTACAACGTCGCGACCTATCAAAAAGAAGCCAGAGCGCACATTGAGCGGTTACGCACTTCTGGCAAAACCCCCTTCTTTGTTGGGGGAAGTGGCTTTTACTTAAAGGCGGCCTTATACGAATTTGAGTTTCCACCCCTGCAAAAAAGCGCTCCGATTGAAGGGGACCCTCTGGTCCGTCATGCCTACTTGACCACCCTCGACCCTGAAGCCGCAAAGACGATTCATCCTAACAACCGTAAACGGGTCGAACACGCCATTTTAAAAGCGGAACAAGGTCAGCCTTTGAGTTCAATCACGAAAGGACACCAACCAATCTATGACGCCCTAATCGTTGGCTTAACACGCCCCCGAGAAACCTTGTATGAACGCATCCATGAACGTGTCGATGCGATGGTCGAGGCCGGCTTAGAAGAAGAGGTTAGAGCCTTAGCCAAGGTTGCCCATCCGACCGCGCTTGAAGCGATTGGCTATAAAGAGTGGCTTCCCTATTTCAAGGACCAACAGACCAAAGAAGAGGTCATTGACACCATCAAACGCAACACCCGTCGCTACGCTAAAAAACAAATGACCTATTTCCATAACCAGTTGCCCATCACGTGGGTGGATGTCTCTGAACAGTCACTCGATGAGGTGCACCAGAAGATTTTAACGTTATTCTATGAGAAACGAGACAAAAAAAAGCGTTGACCACCGTCAACGCTTTTTTCTATGAACTTTGTGTCAAAGTATCTAAAACATCTTTAATGCGTTTTGCTAAACCACGCATTTTATTCAAAGGTATTGCACAAAGTGCCACCCTTAAGCCGCCATACACGTTGACGAAGAAGATGTTGTGCGTTTTTAAGGCTAAGTGAAGTTCGTTTTTAACCACGGAGTCATCGATCCGGATGGTCGCGAAAAACCCTTCGTGGTAAGGATATAAGGGAAGACCACATGCTTTGGCTTCCTCCACAAAGATTGCAGCCCGTTCTTTAAGCAGCGCTAGGTAAGGTTCACGCTCTTGTTCATAGCGTAAGGTTTTTTGAGCGTCTAAGACAAGGTCACTAAACATCTTCATTCCGCCGTTGTTTACGGTGGACCATACCCCACGTGCGGTGTTTCCACACGCAGATTTAAAGCGTCTTAACTCAGGCGCATTGGAACTGATGAGCACTTGGGCACCGACGCGCATGCCGTAGGCTGTCATCGTTTTCGAGGCGCTAAACGCAATGACCGTCAAAATGTTTTCAGGCAACTGATAAAAGCGTTCAAAATTCTTTTTATACGCATCTTTCAGTCCATTAAAATCAACATACGCAACATCGTAGACAAACACCACGGGGCCCTGCGTATTGAGTTGAATCAAAATCTCAACCATCGCATCCCACTCCGACGAAGAGAGTGTATAGCCTGTCGGGTTTTGACAGGGGTCGTTGACAAACACCACGACTTTACCTTGACGCTGCATCACACTTTCACAGACCGTTTTAAAGCTGTCTATGTGGAACGCATCGCCATCAAACATCTCATACGTCTCAACCGGTGTTTGCGCTTCTTTCGCGATGGTGGTGTAAGGTCCCCACCCAATGTTTGGTTGGATTAAGATTTCGCCAGGGGAGAGGGCATTTTTCACCGTGGACGCAAGTGCCCCAGTGCCCCCAGGCGTCGCAATGACTTCCGCTTCCTCTGCTAGGGCGTGCTTGCCAAACAACCACTGTTTGACCGCAGCTTGATATTCGGGGGGACCGTAAATGCTCGAGGCATATTTTGCCTTTTGAATGACATCCACCTGATCAAAGACTTCGTACACATTGTTGAAGGTCAACAGTTTCCCAGACTCGTCAAAATAGGTGCCAAAGGCGCCATTCACCACGGCGGCGTCGCCGTGCTTCTTGATCGCTTCGATGGCGCCGCTGGCGGCCTCAAAGACAGTGTCGACAATTTCACGGTCAAAAACGATGTCATTAATAAATGCTTTCATGTTATCCCTACTTTATCACTAAATCGTGTTGCCAATGGGCGAGTGCCAGACGACATTCCTCGTCTAACGCATCGCGCGCATCTAAGGTGCTAAGAAAGGCCATTCGTTGTTCAATACGGGCCTTGAGAAGGGCGATGGAATCGGGGTCTTGCTTGAGAGGGAATGCCTCCAAAACAGCCGCCATAACGGCGCCATCCTGTGTCATTGGTGTCCAAGCAATGGACTCTTCATACAAGGCATCTAAAAGACCTAAGGTTGTTTGTGGAGGAATCTTCTTGGCGCCATAGTGGCCTGTGTTTAAGACATAACAGGTCACGCCGCCTTCGCCGAAGAGGCGTTTGAACTCTTCATAATCGACCCGCAAAGGGTAAAGACTAAAAGGATTCGCATACGGCACAAACGCAAGCTTTGTCGTGTCGGCGCCATGCTCTGCGCTTGAACGTTTGGTCGCGAGTGTCGCGCCAAGCGTCGAGGCTAAGATCGGATCATCAATCTTTAAAATTGGGGGGAGCGCTTCATCTTTCATGATCCAAAAAATGGCATTCAGTGGTTCATGAATGTGATGCACGCGATTTTCGCTCCAAAGCACCGACTTAATTGCGCGGCCATTGCCGCAGCGAATGTCTTCGGTGACTGGAACAAGTAGACCCTCATCGTTGCGCGTGACCCCAACATTTTGCATCGTCAGAAGATAAGCATTATCGGGCGAACTGGTAGGATAATCTGCCACTTTATCAAAGTAAGAGGGTTCAAGTGCGATGGTCTCTTTGGTGCTTTGGTCAAGCACGTACGCATCGTCGTGCAAGACGACTGCTTTGGGAAATTTTTGACTCTTGGTGTGGGTCAGTGTTGATTTGCCCGAACCGCTCAAGCCAAAGACAGAAAAGACATACGGTGCTTTGCCGGGGCGTTCAACTTTCTTAAGACCCCCGTGCGCTGCGACATACCCTTGACGTGAGGCAATGGACCACGCGAGGGTGAGGGTGCCTTTTTTGTGTTCTCCAAAATAAGGGAGACCAAACAACGCTGCCGCATTGTACGCCTCATCAAAAAGTGCAGAAGGGGCGCCTTCATGGTCAGGGTCAGAATAGATGAAGATGTCACCTTCTTCAAACACCCGGGATGCTTGATAGATTTCGTCCCAAGGTTTAGAAGCAATTTGAAAGTTCAACAGCCATGAGTACAGCGTATTAGCGTAGCCCTCAGGCACCACAAGGTGTGCCTTTACCATGAAGTTTTCATGTAAACCGACGTACGCACTGGCTTTATAAAACGTGCGGTTGCGTGCTTTAAATAAACGATCACGCAGCGTTGCACTATGCGATTCGCGCGTGGCATCGTTAATGAGAGTACGGGCACTGGCTTGACGTCCAGTGATGGCGTTGTCGTTAAAGACTAACACCCGTGTGCCTTCTTCTAGGCCCAGTGCCTGGGCACCGACAATCGTTTGATCGAGCATGATGGTGCCTGGTTCTTTTGCGGCTAAGCGATAACACTCATCCAAGGTGGTAACTTCAAGCACGTTGTTTTGAT